>JAKSCY010000595.1 GCA_022360355.1 Chlorobiales bacterium | reverse complement strand
TCAAGACCTTCAGCGAAGAGCAGCTCCAAGAGGCGTGGACCCGGGTCGAGTTTTAGTACCGCAACCGGTAGGCGCATTTCGGGACGACACCATCAGAGTGAACGCAGCAACGGAAAAGACCGATCGGTGGGGCATGGGGCCGTTTTCCAGCCTGGCAATGATGGTTGTATATACAAGATTCATCCCTGAAATAACAGTGCGGCTGCGATTCGGGACGGAAGGAAACGCAGATCGCGTTCATATGGTGATTGGCAAGAATCTCTGTCCGATTGACAGGCCGGGCGCCGGTCCCACCACAAAACAATATCGGCCGAATTATGGGCACCTGCTATAAGTCTCTCTTTTGGTCAACGTTCGTAACTATCCTATGGCAGAGCACCGGGATCGAATGAGTGTTCGGAACATTCCAGGATGGAAGCACAATCGAGGACTATAACGTGCATCCAATCGCCGGAAGTAGATAGCGCCTCGGCGAAGTGATTCGATTTGTATTGTACGTTTCCGTCCTACTCTTCGTCCTGCCATGCCACGAATCAAGCAGCTTTGCCGCTCCTTCAAATATCCCGCCACATGGACGCGCCTGTGCAATATCCACACACACCGACTTCCAATTCGTGTGAATTTGCACGCTCAGCTCACTCTGTGACTCATGATGCGTCGGGCTTCTTCTCGGCAACGCAACTTCAATATCCCGATTGTTTTGTGCTTTTTATGATTCTCGCTTCATTTTCTGTCCTTGGCATGAGTTTTGCTCATTAGGTGTACCGGCAAGCGCTCACCAAATTTCGGGCTCAAACGATTGCAAAGCAGGCCAACACCCCGGGAGCTGCCCGGAGGTTTGGATATCTCACTAAAAAAACGCAAGGGAACTTAATTGCAGGCCCCATTCAGAGATTTTAGGGGAACTGAAAAGTGCGGTAGAGAGATGGTCAAGGGCGGAACCTTGCCTACATTTCTGCCGGAGGCCGTCTCGAGCGCAAAGGAGGCCTGCGATAGCCATGCCTGTCACCGTTCGTGAAAAGATTGATTCATTTGTCGGCTCATTTGTGAACCGGCGGAGCGTGAGTTTTGAAGAGGAGCGCAAGCTTAGATTCTTCGTAATTGTCACGTTCATTATTTTCCTTGTTAACAACGTCTTTTTGGTTCTCAATCTGCCTCATGTGGATACTTTCCGCATTCTCATTAATGTGGGAGCCTCACTCGGCTTGATCGTCAGCATGCTGATCCTGAGATTGCTCCCTGATCCAAATGCAGCTTTCCGTATTTGCCTCCTGGTTGTGCTATCGTACTGTCTCATACTAATGAACATCGGTGGGGCTCACGGTTCGCGAATGCTCTGGATGTTGGTCTATCCCCTGTACGTCTTTTTCCTACTCGGCACAAAAGAAGGACTCGCTTGGGCGACTATGGGCTTCATCTTGTCCGTCGTCATTCTCATGGACCCCGCGGAACTACTGTCCACGTATCCCTACGAAAGCATCATCAAGGCTCGTTTCCTCTT
>JAKSCY010000513.1 GCA_022360355.1 Chlorobiales bacterium | reverse complement strand
GCTCACCGCCTCGACGGTCTCGTCTGTATTCCAAACTGTGACAAGATAACACCGGGCATGATGATGGCTGCCGTTCGCATGAATATTCCGGTTATTTTTGTCTCCGGCGGCCCAATGAAAAAAGGGCGCACGCCTTCGGGTGAAACCGTTGATCTGATATCGGTTTTCGAAGCTGTCGGCCGTCACAGTAACGGCGCGATCAGCCAGGAGGAACTCGGTATTATCGAAGACCACGCTTGCCCGACCTGCGGCTCCTGTTCGGGAATGTTTACGGCAAACTCCATGAACTGCCTCTGTGAAGCGCTTGGCTTCGCGCTTCCGGGAAACGGAACGGTACTTGCGGTGGACCCCGGAAGAGAGGAGTTGGTCAGAGAAGCTTCCAGACGTATCATTGACCTGGTTGAAAAAGATATCAAACCTCGCGACATCCTTTCAAGAAAATCGCTGCTTAATGCTTTTGCGCTTGACTTTGCTATGGGTGGCAGCACAAACACAATACTGCACACACTGGCTATTGCCAATGAGGCCGAGGTAACGTTTGACTTTTCAGAACTCAACGAGCTTTCGTCAAAAACACCGTATATCTGCAAAGTCAGCCCTGCAACGCAGGACGTGCATATCGAGGATGTCGACCGTGCAGGGGGTATTTCAGCCATACTGAAGGAGCTGTCGAAAATCGACGGATTGCTCGACCTTTCCAGGCCGACTGTTACGGGTAAAACGCTCGGGGAAAATATTGAAAACGCCGTCATACGGGACCCGTCGGTTATTCGCTCCGTCGATTCTCCCTATGCATACACCGGAGGACTTGCAGTGCTCTACGGCAATCTTGCCCCTGAAGGCGCCGTTGTCAAAACCGGCGCAGTGAGCGAATCGATGATGCACCACACCGGTCCGGCGAAAGTATATGAGTGTCAGGACGATGCAATTACCGGCATTATGAATGGAGACGTGGTCGCAGGTGATGTTGTGGTTATCCGTTACGAAGGGCCGAAAGGTGGACCGGGAATGCCTGAAATGCTCTCCCCCACCAGCGCAATAATGGGACGCGGTCTCGGCGATTCCGTTGCGCTCATTACCGACGGGCGGTTCTCCGGAGGATCGCGGGGAGCATGTGTCGGGCATATTTCACCCGAGGCGGCTGAAAAAGGACCGATAGCAGCAATCCGGAGCGGCGACATGGTCACCGTTGATCTGCCGAACAGGGTGATTTCGGTAGATCTGACCGATGAAACAATTGAAAAAAGACTGGCAGAGGTTCCTGCATTTATCCCGAAAATCACCAAAGGATACCTCGCACGATATTCACAAATGGTTACGTCTGCAAGCACCGGAGCGATTTTACAAAATCCGGCTTGTTAACATTAAACAATAATGACTCATGCATACATCCGGCCAGAAAATGAATGGCTCAGAAATATTTTTTGAATGCCTGCGCCGGGAAAATGTCGAATACATTTTCGGCTATCCCGGTGGCGCATTGCTGAAAGTATATGAAACCCTTTACGACGTCGAAGACATCAAGCACATTCTTGTTCGCCATGAACAGGGCGCCACGCACATGGCGGAGGGCTATGCCCGTGCAACCGGTAAGCCGGGAGTTGTCCTTGTCACGTCGGGGCCGGGTGCGACCAATACGGTCACGGGAATATCCAACGCTTATATGGACTCCTCTCCTCTCGTTGTTTTCACCGGCCAGGTACCGAGTGCCCTTATCGGCAACGATGCCTTTCAGGAGGCCGATATAGTAGGAATTACCCGCCCGATAACAAAACACAACTTTCTGGTCAAGGATGTCAAGGACCTGGCAACCACGATAAGAAAGGCTTTTTACCTGGCAACACAAGGAAGACCGGGCCCGGTTCTGGTTGATCTGCCGAAAGACGTCCTGAATTCCGAGTGCGTTTTCAACTGGCCGGAGAAGGTTGACATTCGTGGTTTCAAGCCAACAGTCAAAGGTCATGAAAACCAGATAAAGAAAGCCGCGAAGATGATCGCAAAAGCAAAACGGCCATTGCTCTATGTCGGTGGCGGCGTCATTGCCTCGGATGCCTCGGAAGCGCTCAGAAAGCTCGCCGTCGCACAGGAAATTCCTGTCACCATGACTCTTCAGGGCCTTGGTGCATTTCCGGGCGACCACCCGTTGAGCATGGGAATGCTCGGGATGCACGGGACATTCTGGGCCAACCAGGCAATCAACAACTGCGACCTGCTTATCTCGGTCGGAGCACGGTTCGACGACAGGGTAACCGGTAAGGTTGACACGTTTGCAACACACGCGTATAAAATCCATAACGACATCGACCCGACAAATATCGACAAGAACGTCAAGGTCGATCTTCCTGTTGTCGGTGATTCCCGGCACTTCCTCGAGGGTGTCCTCGAAGCGCTGCCGAAAACCAGTGAAAACCGGCAACCATGGCTCGAACAGATCGGAAAATGGCAGGAACAGTGTCCGCTCACCTATACGAATAACGATAACTCGCTCAAAACCGAGTTCGTCATTGACGAGGTTTCCCGGCAGACGCGAGGAAAGGCTGTTGTTGCGACCGATGTCGGGCAGCACCAGATGTGGACAGCCCAGTACTACAAATTCACCAGCCCGCGCTCGATTATTACAAGCGGAGGACTCGGAACGATGGGCTATGGTCTCCCTGCGGCAATCGGCGCTGCATTCGGGGTTCACGACAGACCTGTTGTCCTGTTCTGCGGCGATGGCGGATTCATGATGAATATCCAGGAGCTTGTTACAGCGGTTCATTACAAACTGCCGGTCAAGCTTTTCCTGATCAACAACAATTTTCTCGGTATGGTCCGCCAGTGGCAGGAACTGTTTCATCAGGAAAAGTACTCGTTCACCGACCTTCAGCAGAGCAACCCTGACTTTGTCCGCGTTGCCGAAGCGTTCGGGGTCAAGGCGTTCAGCGCTTCGAATCCCGCGGAAGCGAAGCATGCCATCGAAGAAGCGCTTGCCTACAACGAAGGCCCTGTTTTTGTAGAGTTCAAGGTGATAAAAAAAGACATGGTTTTTCCCATGGTACCGGCGGGTGCATCAATTTCGGAAATGCTTTTTGAAAGGCTGAATCCTAAAACAATGGTATAACTGAAGCTATGAAACATATCATATCCGTTCTGGTCGAAAACAAATTCGGGACGCTCAACAGGGTTGCCGCCATGTTCAGTGCGCGGGGGTTCAACCTCGAAAGCATCTCGATCGGCGAAACAGAAGACAATGAGATATCCCGTATGACGATAGTCACCAGAGGAGACGACAGCATCATCAGCCAGATACTCAAGCAGCTTAACCGGCTTGTTGACACATTGAAGGTTGTCGATGTCACACACAAGCCACACGTATCGAGAGAACTGCTTCTGATGACGCTGAAACTCGGGAAACAGACGCAACAGGAGATTTTCGAACTGATCGACGTTTTTAAGGCAAAAGTCGTGGATATAAAACAAAAATCCATTACTATTGAGGTCGTCGGTTCACCGGACAAGATCAATACAACCATCGACATGTTCAGACCCCTCGGCATCAGGGAAATCGCCCGCTCCGGCACGGTAGCAATGACCCGTGGCGAGAGCTGAGTTTTTTTTCACATAACATCAAAATAACATAGAGCACATGAACGTTTATTACGAGCAGGACGCTGACCTGAAACACCTGCAGGGGAAAAATATCGCCGTTCTCGGCTACGGCAGCCAGGGCCACGCTCACGCCCTGAACCTTAAAGAAAGCGGTCTCAACGTCTGCGTCGGCCTGAGACCGGACAGTTCCTCGTGCGCCAAAGCAAGGGAAAACGGCCTTGATGTCAATACAATTGCCGATGCGGTCAAGTGGGCCGATATCGTCATGGTTCTTCTCCCTGACCAGTACCAGAAAAGCATCTATGAGACGGAAATCGCGCCGAACCTTGAAGCCGGAAACACCCTGGCTTTTGCTCACGGTTTCAATATCCATTACAGCCAGATTGTACCGCCTGAAACCGTAAACGTCATGATGATCGCCCCGAAAAGTCCCGGTCATCTTGTCCGCCGCACGTTCACCCAGGGCAACGGTGTTCCCTGCCTCATCGCAGTGTATCAGGATTATACGGGCGACACGAAACAGCAGGCGCTGGCATGGGCAAAAGGCCTCGGCGGCACCAAAGCCGGCGTTATTGAAACAACATTCAAAGACGAGACCGAAACAGATCTTTTCGGCGAACAGGCCGTTCTCTGCGGCGGTTCTGCAGAGCTCATCAAGGCCGGATTTGAAACGCTTATTGAAGGAGGCTACCCGGCAGAGCTTGCTTATTTTGAATGTATGCATGAACTGAAGCTCATTGTCGACCTTTATTATGAAGGCGGCCTGTCGCGGATGAACTATTCCGTCAGCGATACTGCCGAGTACGGAGGCATGACACGCGGCCCGAGAGTCATTACACCCGCCGTCAAGGCAGAGATGAAAAAAATCCTCGAAGAGGTACAGGACGGAAGGTTTGCCAAAGAGTTCATCGACGAATGCAACGCCGGTTATCCGGAAATGAAAAAACTGTGCGAATCAAATGCAGGCCATCCGATCGAGAAGATCGGATCGAAACTGCGCGAAATGATGAGCTGGCTTTTGAAAAAATAATGTCTTAAAGAATGTTCAAAATAGTAACCATACCAGGCGACGGCATCGGTTCCGAGGTTGTCGCCAGTGCTGTACAGGTCATCAATGCACTTGAGGAAAAGCACGACCTGGAAATCGCAATAGAGGAACGTCTTTTCGGCGGGGCATCCTACGATGTTCACGGCGAGATGCTCACCGAAGAAACACTCGAGGCCTGTAAGAACTGTGACGCTGTCCTGCTGGGTGCTGTCGGCGGCCCGAAGTGGGAAAACCTGCCGCACGAGAAAAAGCCGGAGGCCGCACTCCTCAGAATCCGCAAGGAACTTGGCCTCTTTGCAAACTTCCGCCCGGCGAAAGTATACGACGCCCTTGTCAATGCTTCGTCACTCAAACCGGACATCCTTTCGGGGACAGACTTCATGGTCATCAGGGAATTGACCGGGGGCATCTATTTCGGCCAGCCCAGAGGGTATGATGAAAACAGGGGCTGGAACACCATGGTGTATGAAAAATATGAGGTCGAGCGGATTGCACGCCTTGCTTTTGAAACAGCCATGAAACGGAAAAAACAGCTCGTCTCGATCGACAAGGCAAACGTACTGGAGTGCTCTCAATTCTGGAGAAACATCGTCCACGAAGTGCACAAGGAATTCCCGGAGGTCGAACTCAGCGACATGTATGTCGACAATGCAGCGATGCAGGTTGTCCGCGACCCGAAGCAGTTCGACGTGATTGTCACCAAAAACCTTTTCGGAGACATTCTCAGCGACATTTCAGGCATGATCACAGGCAGCCTCGGGATGCTCCCCTCGGCAAGTATCGGAAGCAAACATGCACTCTATGAACCGATTCACGGCAGCGCGCCCGATATTGCCGGTCAGAACAAGGCAAACCCCATAGCAACCATTGCTTCGGTTGCCATGATGTTCGAGCACAGCTTTTCGATGCAGCACATTGCCGACGACATTTACAAGGCGATTGAAAAGACCCTCGAGTCCGGAATGCGTACCGCCGACATCGCAAATCCCGGCGACAGTGTCGTATCGACAACAGAAATCACCGATGCCATCACAGCAAGCCTGGAGGCATCGTAATTATCACCCGATGAAGCGTGAAAGAAAAGGTACTGATATTTGACACAACCTTGCGCGACGGTGAACAGTCACCGGGAGCATCCCTCAACCTGCAGGAAAAGGTCGAGATAGCAAGGCAGCTTGAAAAGCTCAATGTCGATATCATTGAAGCAGGGTTTCCTGCGTCTTCCCCGCTTCAGTTCGAAGCAGTCCGGCAGGTCGGCGATGAGTCCGGCAAAATTGTCGCAGCGCTCAGCAGGGCTGTGGAAAACGACATCAAAAGCGCCCATGACGCATTACGGAACGCACAATATCCGAGGATCCATACCTTTATCAGTACATCGGATATTCATATCATGGGCAAGTTCGGCCACGACAGGTATGGTAAAACACTTGCGGAAAAACAGCAAACCATCCTGAAAATGGCGGTAGACGCAGTTACCTTCGCCAGAACCTTTGCAGATGATGTTGAATTCTCTGCGGAAGATGCCGGAAGAACCGACCCGGTGTATTTAGCCGAGATCATAGAGGCGGTCATAGCTGCCGGTGCTTCGACGGTGAATATTCCCGACACTACAGGCTATACCTGGCCCTCGGAGTTCGGCAGAAAAATCGCCGGCCTGAAACAACGTGTTCAAAACATAGACCAGGCGGTTATCAGTGTTCACTGCCACAATGACCTTGGACTTGCCGTGGCAAATACGCTCAGTTCCGTCGAAAATGGAGCAAGACAGGCAGAGTGTTCGATCAACGGCATCGGCGAGAGAGCAGGCAATGCTTCCCTCGAAGAAATT
>JAKSCY010000481.1 GCA_022360355.1 Chlorobiales bacterium | reverse complement strand
TTTCAGCTTTGACGTCCAAACTGCTGACTTCCACGATAGCCCACACTCTGGAATGTTTGACCGCATAATCTTCTGGCACGCACTCGAACATATCCACCGGATCAACGAAACCCTGGACAAAGCCCGCCAAAGCCTTGGCAACAAAGGGGCCATGGTTATTGCATTGCCTAATGCCGGAAGCTTGGATGCAACTCTCTACGGGAAACACTGGGTCGCCTGGGACGCTCCCCGCCACCTTTACCACTTCACCCCCGCAACACTCGGCAAGCTGCTTAACAAGCACGGCCTCGAAATAACTTCCATGTGTCCGTTCATCCCGGACACTTTCTACAACTGCATCTACAGCGAAAAAAACATCCAGAGGCAAAACGACGGTTCAGGTTTGCTGCATCTTGCGAAAGGGACCGTGAGGGGAATACAAAGCGCAGCTGCTGGAGCGCGGAACAATGAGCTGTCTTCGACACTGGTGTACACCGTGAGCCGGTCAGGGACGGTTTTCTGACGCCCAGCATATCAAAGAGAAGTACTGAAATAACATTTTTTTAATCAGGCCTGTATTACCGCATCTCCAAAAATGAGAATTTCCAGATATCTTTGTACAGATTACATGAATTCAGCAAGGGACACGACAATTATTCTCAAAATGAAAATCAAGATAGCACTAAAGCTTACTTTCCCTGTACATTATACTTTGGCTTTGAGCGAGCAATAATATTTTTTTCTTTTTGTTTTGCCTCACTTATCGATTGCATTTGCTCAATTTGTACTTTAGAACCGGTAATTTCGCCCTTTTCTATATGCTCTTTTATTCGTTCTTGAACCCTTCCCTTTTTAGCAGTCCCAACATAGTTTGTTTGACCTCCTGCTGTCTGAATCTTGTAAACTACAGGTTTGCTGTTGGGCAATTCACTTGATCCATTTTTGTTGAATTTAACTATTTTTTTAGCCATGATGCATTCACTATTTATTTATTTTAAAATGCTTTAAAATTCTTTTTCTATCCTCATTTTCTTTATCGGCTTTATGATAAATCTCTATTAGCACTATTTTTTCATCTTCTTTCAAGTATGCATAAACAACCCTCAATCCTGTATTTGAACCTCGCCCTTTAAGACTTCGACAGGCTACCCATTTGTGCTTTACAACATATGCATCAATCCCCAACTCACTGATACGATAGCTATGTGGCGGCTGTTCTTGCGGACATATTTTTAAAACTTTTTTTAACAGCTCAAGATCATCGTATAAGCTCCGAAATCTTTTTGAAAGTTTCTTAACGTCTCTTTTGTACTCATCCAGCTCCTCGAAAATCATGGCCGTTCATTCTCGTCTTCGTAAGTTCTTGCCGAATAAGGTGGCTTACGGTAAAAAACCAGTTCATAATCGATGTCTTCCCCTTCTTCAGATGCTTCCCATGGAATATCCTTATGAGAGTAATTACTTATTGCTAACCCTGTCCAATCTGAGAACTGATCGATAACTTTATCGATAACTGTGAGTTCACTTGCTTTCAATTGCCTCAGATCAGCTTTAACATTCGGCAGATATCTAGTTTGAGCGTATCCATGATAATCTGTCTTGATTCTCTGGAGTTGCTTATCTCGAATCATTTCGCCAAGAAGACCCTGCAACTCCTGTGGAACTGGCCCATAAGGTAGTTTCCGATAACTCGCGCCTGTCAAATGCTCCTCGTAGATCTCGTAATAGTTAAAGTCACAAAAATAGAGGAGCTTGTACAAAACCGTCTCGCCAACATTTGGCTTCCCTGCACATCGCTCTAGTATATACAGGAGAACTGTTCTGAGTTTATGCGGATCCAAAACCGGAACGGATATTCTCATATCCTGCACATACGTTTCAGCCTCTTCCGAAAGAACTGGTATGATTTTTTCGACAGGATAGTCTTCTGCAAGAAGCTTGTCAACCGAAACACCCAGTGCCTTGGAAAGCTTTCCAAGATCTTCGAGATGGATATTTCGTTTGCCTGACTCCATCTGTGTGACCGATGTTCTGGAAAGATCAAGGTATTTGGCAAGCTCTTCCTGTGACAAGCCTTTCTGCAAGCGCAGTTCCCTGATCCTCTGCCCGATTTTGTTTTGCTCCATAGTACTCTCCTTTGCTCAAAATATACCAAATGATCACAAAAAGAACAAACAATTGTTCGAAAAACGAACGCAAAAAAGAAGAAAGAAAAAACGAGTTCCTCTTTCGCCAGCAAAGCTTATTATAAAATTTATCCATAACAACAAGATTCTACCATGTCGATATAAAACGCAAGGGTGTGCGTATATCGTGTGTCTATCGAGCTCTGGCTCCTGATAGTCTGCTCTTTCCACTCCACTTTTGAGCTGTCTGTTCTTTACTCCCCGTCATCTCCAATGGCTTGAGGAGGACAGTCTTCATTTTGTTCACGGCAAAGATTGAAATTCATTAAACAATACCCATGTAAAAGAACAAATCTCCAATTCTGCAGTCCGGCCAGACTCACTAACGATACCCTACCCTCAACCATTGTTCCCCCCTCACAGGAAATCGGAAAAGCCTGGGAACAAACAACAACACCGCATTGTAAGATATGGTGAAATGCAAAGATTTCGACATGACTTATCAAGAGCGCAAACCATGAAACAGCCGCAAACCTGGCACAGTAAAACCGCTGAACAAGCTTTTCATTTGCTTTCGACTTCAAGCACAGGCCTGGCCGATAGCGAGATTGTATCACGAACGGCACGGTACGGGCCAAACCGCCTCACCCCGGCGAAAAAACAACACCCGGTTCTGAGGTTTCTGTTACAGTTCAATAATATCCTTATCTACGTCCTCCTTGTAGCTGCTGTTGTTACCGCTCTCCTGAATCACTGGATCGACGCCTGGGTCATATTCGGCGTGGTCATCGTCAACGCGTTAATCGGATTTATTCAGGAAGGAAAAGCAGAGAAAGCCCTGGATGCGATCAAAAACCTGCTTTCTCCCCAGGCGATGGTTCGCCGGAACAACCGGACGTTCACCGTACCCTCCGATCAACTGGTGCCGGGCGATATTGTTATTCTGCAGTCGGGCGACAAGGTACCGGCGGATATGCGTCTGTTTTCTGTCAGAAACCTTCGCATTGACGAATCCCTGCTGACCGGAGAATCTCTTCCTGTAGAAAAAAACAGTGAGACAATAAAGAGCGATGCGCCATTGGCCGAACGCACAAATATGACATTTTCAGGGACACTTGTCACTTACGGGAAAGGTGAAGGTGTTGTTACCGGAACCGGTGATCAAACGGAAATCGGCCGGATCAGCTCCATGCTGGGCAAAGTAGAAACCCTGGAAACACCTTTGCTTCGGCGCATCGACGAGTTCGCCCGAACCCTGACTGTTGCAATTGTTCTGCTTTCAGCAGTGCTCTTTGGTTTCGGCGTTTTCGTCAGAGGATATTCGCTGACAGAAATGTTCAATGCGGCCGTCGGCCTTGCAGTTGCTGCCATTCCGGAAGGTCTGCCCGCAATCATGACCATAGCGCTGGCGATCGGTGTCCAGGCAATGGCGCGCAGAAAAGCCATAATCCGCAGATTGCCGGCGGTTGAAACCCTTGGGTCGGTATCGGTCATCTGCTCGGACAAAACCGGAACATTGACCCGCAACGAAATGACTGTCAGATCGGTCGCCTTTCCGGACAAACGCTTCGAAGTGACCGGTTCAGGCTATGATCCTCACGGCATATTCCAGCTTGACGGCAAAGAAGTTGATCTTCAGGACCATCCCCGGATGAGGGCTCTTGCGCATATTTCCCTGCTCTGCAACGATGCAACCCTTCATTTTCGCGATGAACAGTGGGTACTGTCCGGAGACCCGACAGAAGGCGCCCTCTGTGTTCTTGGCAAAAAAGCAGGTTATGACCCTGAAACAGAACAGCAAAACTGGCCAAGGATCGATTTGATTCCGTTCGAATCGGAACACCGCTTCATGGCAACCCTGCATCACGATCACACCGACAGGGCGTTTATCTACCTGAAAGGAGCCCCCGAAGTAGTGCTTGAACGCTGTACGCAGCAACGGCATGGCGAAACCGATGAACCTCTT
>JAKSCY010000641.1 GCA_022360355.1 Chlorobiales bacterium | reverse complement strand
TTTTATAACGTCCCGGAATAAATCCGCAGATTCACTATAACGTTCTTCCCTTAGATAAATCTGGGCCAGAATAAACTTCAAACGTGTTGTCAGTTGCTTCTTTAAATTCAGCTTTAACCCTTTTTCAATATATTCGGCAGCAAGGATTTGATTTTCCTGTAGTTGATACAGTTCGGCAAACATCAACGGGAGTTTCTGTTTAACATAAAACGGAACGTCTTCATCATCGATCATGGTTTGCAGCTCGAACAATACATTTTCCGATTTTTCGTACTCCCCTTTTTGATTATAGGTTTTAGCCAACCAGATCATCGCTTCAAAACGCAAATCGCTTTCCGGATATTCCTGGATAATAAAATTGAAGGTTCGGCGGGCAGCAACATATTCTTTTTTATAGAAATAGGCTTTACCGATGAGCAAATAGCTGTCATCGATCCACTTGACATATTCCTTTCCTTTAAAACGCATACTGTGTTTTTGAATAACCTTAGCGGCTTTTTCCTGGGCACGGTCAAGATTGGTATTGATCGAATTGATCTGCTGGGGTGTTCCATATTTAAAAATCGGTAAAACCTGATAATAATCGTCAGTGCTATTGTCCGAGATTTGTTTTAAACCAACTTTCAGGCTTTCATTTCCATTCCAAAAAGCATTGTAGTGGGCAGTAAGGTTGTGGTATGCTCTTCGGACAAAAGTATTTCGTTTCGTCGAACAAGCATAAAGCAATGTTACTAACAAAATGAAAATACTTATGTGAAAAAAGCTGTTTTTAAACCTTGTTTTCAAAACCAATTTGTTATGGAATAATAACTCTTTAACCGCAAAAATATTTTATTTTTTGGTAATTCACTTAATTATTTCTTTAAAAGATGCCTGTCTGTTTAATACTAACAATTTAGTATCTTTGGTCGCTGAAGGATTTCCAAACGATGATAGCTACAAATAAAGAAAAAAATAAAGACAAATGGTATAACAAATTGCGGGACAAATACCGTCTTGTAATTATGAACGATATTACCTTTGAGGAACGTCTTTCATTTCGTTTAACCCGTCTTAATGTATTGATACTACTGAGTATTACAGCCGTACTACTCATAGGGTTAACAATTTTGTTAATTGCCTTTACACCCTTACGCGAATATATTCCCGGCTATACCGATGTAACATTGAATCAAAGAGTATATGAGTTGCAATCCAAAGCCGATTCTATGGAACGTATATTTTATCAGCGGGAGTTATATATTCAAAACATCAAAAACATTATGGAGGGTAAGCTTGTGCAGGATACTTTGGTTCTGAACGAGAGTACAGATGCCCGGTACGATTCTATCCAAATGCAGCGATCTATTGAAGATTCGCTCTTAAGAGCCGAATACGACCAACAAAATAAATTTGATTTGTATTATGACGGACAACATATTTTATATGGTGAAAACTCCCCTCACAATATTAACTTTTTCAAACCGCTGGATGGCATTATCACCAATGGTTTCAGCCTAGCCGAAAATCATCTGGGGATAGATATTGTGGCCAATAAAAATGAAACGGTAAAAGCTACCATGGACGGAACAGTTATTTTTTCGGACTGGACCGTAGAAACCGGACATGTGATAGCCATACAACATCAACGGAATTATATTTCCATCTATAAACACAACTCGGCCATTTTCAAAAAAACCGGTTCTTTTGTTAAAGCCGGCGATCCGATCGGGATTATTGGTGAAACAGGAGAATTAAGTACCGGACCACATTTGC
>JAKSCY010000463.1 GCA_022360355.1 Chlorobiales bacterium | reverse complement strand
GCTCGAAATTATTATCTCTATAAAATTTGATCGCATTTTTATTATCAGAAAACATGATTAGACTTAATTCGTCATAACCTTCATCAAGCGCCTTGTTTTTTGTGTGCTCAAGTAAAGATTTACCGACACCTTCTCCCCTGTATTTTTCGTATACACAGATTGCATCTAACAAATAACTTCCTTCTACCCTAGACGAATAAAAGTCTCTAAAATGATCTAATCTATCTTCAGGCAAAAAATTTTCCAGCTCTTCCGAAATGCAGTGGTATTTAGCTGGATAAGACAATGCCATTCCAATGACTTGATTATCATTTTCAGCGACATACGTGCTCCTATATGTATGCGGATACACATCTTTTTCCAGACCAGCTGAAACAACATCAACCGCCGTCATATTTGGCACCAAATCGTGGAAAAGGTACTCAACTGCCCCATCAGAAGCGATATAGTCTAGCTCGGCGATTTCCCTGCAATCGCTCTTTTTTCCTTGCCTATAAGTAACGTTCAGGGGCATCGCTGATGATCCTAGGGTGCAAACTTTTCGAGTTCGGTTTCAATGATGGCTTGAATGCTGGCCGGGTAACGGCCCACGTTTCTCTGATCTCCACAGCCATAAATAAATACCAATCGCGATCAAGTGATAAACGATAAACCCGCGCAGCATAAACATTTGTTCAGGCGTGACGACCAACCAGTCGGCGGCAAAAGTAAACAACAGAATCTCAGAAACGGCCGCAACCAAGAATGCGGCGACGCCCCAAGGGCGCAAAAGAAATAAACCAACCGCCGCAATAGAATCGAGTACACCGTAGAAATAGTCCGTGACTTGCCACGAGAATGGCGCCTCCTCGAACGGGATTCTACCGAATCCAAGTATGCTACCAATATGCATCGTGGCGGCGAGAGCATAAATAGTAGCCAGGATGCGTAAATAGATGATCATACGACGACTCATAAATACTTACGGCCGCAGGCCGACTCTCCTTACTTATGCTGGTTATTTTTCAGCTTCGTGCTCAAGACGCAAAAACTTTTGCTGTCCTAGGGTTACCATCAATATGCCACCGAGTGTTAGAGTCGCAGATACCGCTAATCGCAAGGAAAAATCTTCTGAAACAAAGACAACCCCACCAATTGCAGCAATGATGGGAACAGCAAGCTGAACTACTGCTGCCTCTGTAGCAGATAAACCACCAAGCGCTGTGTACCAGATAGTGTATCCAATTCCAGAAGTAACACCGCCCGATATCGCCGCCAGCAAGATACCTTTTGGAGACAGCTCAATTTCTCCGAACGCGATAACCGCCAAAACAACTGCAAAAGGAACTGTGCGCAAAAAGTTGAATGCCGTATCTGCCAGGGGATTTAAGGACCCCTTCCCGCTAAGCGTATAGATTCCCCATGCGACACCTGCTGTAGCCATTAAGAAGAATCCGATTAGTGTTGGTGCTGTGATGCCAGGTAGAACTAGATAGGTTAAGCCTCCAAACGCAATGGCTATCCCGGCCCATTCGATAAAATAGAGTTTAGTTCCCCTGAGATATCCGATTAGCACCATCGAAATTTGTACGGCCCCAAAAAGAATCAAGGCG
>JAKSCY010000338.1 GCA_022360355.1 Chlorobiales bacterium | reverse complement strand
TTTTATAACTACTTCGAAAGCAAAGAGCAATTCACTGTCGAGGTTATCCGGGCATATAATGATTCCCTGATGAAACAGTTTGACCGCTATGTCGAAGAGAGTCCCCAGGATGAATTAGGGACAATCAAATCCATGTATCACCATGTATTGGATCGATCAGAAGAACGGGGTTGTCTCAAAGGGTGTCTGCTCGGCGATCTGGCGGCAGAAATCGGAGGGCAAAGCAGAAGCTGTGAGGAGGCATTACGACAAGCCTTCCGGGCTTGGCAGAACCGTATGGTTCGATTGATAAAAAAAGGTCAGGACTCCGGCAGCATTCGAAACGATCTCTCTGCCGAGCAACTCGCTGAAATATTTTTGAACCACTGGGAAGGAGCGTTGTTGCGCATGAAAGTAGACAGAGAGACAGCAAATGCTCGACAAACCCTCGATAGTATGTTGGATGTGCTGTTTAAAAACTAATGTTGTGGATGTAGTTTTTTTGAGTATATTTAAGACGACCGGTCTACTTTTTTGGTATGATGCAATAGCAAAAATAGTTTGCGTATAAACTTCAATGGAATTTCCTGCACGTGGCACATAGCAACATAACAAAGGAGTAAATGGGATGAAAACACTGTTTGAAACATGCACAGTTGGAGCTATTGACATAAAAAATCGCATCATCCGTTCAGCGACCCATGAGGGGACTGCCATTGACGGGATGGTGAGTGACACGTTCGTTGAACTGTATGAAGAATTGAGTAAGGGGAATATTGGATTGATCATTACCGGGTATGCCGCAGTGTCCGAGATGGATCATGCCGGTCCTGCAACTCTTGCGCTGACAGATGACTCGGTCATTGAAGGCTTAACTCACATCACCAAAATCGCCCATGAGCAGGGGACGAAGATCATGGCGCAATTGAATCACCAGTCTTCTTCTTTGTGGAGCGCCCCCGAAGGACCGGTGTTCGGCCCTTCCGCCGTTACCGATCCGGTCAGCGGGATTACGCCTGAGCCGTTTACAACCGAGCAGGTCAGGATGCTGATCAATGAATTTGCCGATGCGGCTGTCCGGGCGCAAAAAGCTGGTTTTGATGGAGTTCAGATCCACGGGGCACATGGTTATCTCTTCAGTAAATGGCTGAGTCCACGATATAACAAACGGACTGATGAATACGGCGGAAGCGAAGCCAACAATGCGCGGATCATCGTGGAAACACTCGAGGCGATCAAAGATAAGTGCGGAAAAGCGTATCCGGTTTGGATCAAGCTGAATTGTTCCGACTTTGATCCGGAGGATGATGGCGTGACAGAAGAGATCTTCCTGACCACTGCCAACATTCTGGCGGAACACGGAATTGACGCGATAGAGGTGAGCGGGGGAACTCAAGATGGGAAATACGCTTCAGCAAGGCCCCGAAAGTTTTCAGCCTATCATCGTGAATCAGCCGAGAAGCTCGCCCGGATGGTGGATGCGTCTGTGGTGCTGGTTGGGGGAATGCGCAGTCTCGATCTGGCCGAGGAGATTATCGCAAACACAGAGATTGAGGCCATTTCCCTGTGCCGTCCGCTCATCCGTGAACCTCAACTGGTAAAACGCTGGGCTGAAGGGGATCGAAATGATGCTGCTTGTGTAGCCTGTAATGGCTGTTTCAATCCAAACGGGACCAAATGCTTTTTCACACTGAACGACGCTGAGAAAGAAGCACAGAAAAACATCATGAGAATGCTGGCGAAAATAAAGTCGGCGTAGTTGATAACGAGGTGTACATGCCTGTAAGGAGGAGACGTGAGAACAAAATGAACAAAACCTTAAACTGAAAACAGATGCAATTGCTCGTATGCACCTCAATGGGCGGTACAAAACAGTAATTCTATACAGAAAATTGTAACCAGCTAAAAAACAAAGAGGAGGTTAACTATGGAAAATGTAAACCAGAAAACGGCACCGAGAATTGAGATCGACAATCACTTGCAGGATCACTGGACTCCACAGGAAACCGATAATGTCAGGGTTGTTCTGGACTTCTTTCAGCACTTGATGAATGAGCATGATTTCGAATACACGCTCGAAAAGTATGGGAATGGCTCATATATACAGCACAATAGAGCAATACCAAATGGAATATCCGGACTTGTAAGTTATGTGAAAACACTTACCAAAAGATTTCCGGAATATTCTTTTGATGTAAAACGGGTTATGGCTGATGGAGATTTTGTTGTTTTACACAGCCATACCACTATGAATGCAAAACACAGAGGCGACGAGAAAAAAGGATTTATCATAACGGATACTTTCAGGCTGGAAAATGGGCAATTGGCGGAACATTGGGATGCTATACAACCAATTGATGCGTTTTCAAGACTTTTGTTTTTTATGACAGGAGGCAGTATTGGAAACAACAATCCAACTTTTTAGCACTGGTAAGACTTGTCACTGACTGAGAATGGAAGACAACTGGCTGTCGCTGCAACTGAAACCTTAAGTAGAGAGATATGATGGACAATTCAAACCTGAAACGACCCATTGAACCCATGCCGGAGTTTGTCCTGGCAGCTCTGGAGAAAGAGCATCTTCTCGGTGATTACGACTCCCGGCCGGCGTATCAGCGGAACGACTACCTGCTCTGGATCAATTCAGCAAAGAGACAAGAAACAAAGGAGAAACGGCTGAGGCAGATGCTTGACGAACTCAAGGCTGGTGGGGTGTACATGAATATGAAGCATTCTCCATCAGAGAAGAAAAAATAGTCTGAGCTGCCGGGAATAGGGGATGTATTAGGTTGAAAAGTGTTTTGTTCGTCATTCCGTGTTTATGTGCGGTTAAAGACTGTTGCGGCAAACGGCCATGCAGCAGTCCTGTAGACATTAAATGCGTGCATAGCCTGTGTGATTCACTCACATTATTCCAAGCGAACAAGGGTTTTGGCGATCTGGTCTCGCAGGCTGGGCGAAACAGCAACGTCATCGGCATATTGTTTCCATTGCGCTACAGCTGCATTGACTTGGTCAATGATTTCAGCGGCTTTTTTTACGCTGGCGGAATTGCCGATGGTCAGCAGATCTTCTTTCGTGATGTTCGTCCGCTTCCCGTTGATGCTCAATGCATGCTGACTGACCCATCGATGATTGGGCTGATAGGCGTGGCAAACATCATAAGCCGGCGCCAGTTCCCATCTGGCATCCTGCTTCAACCGGAACGAAAAGTTTTTTGTGTGGTCGTCGCAGTTTCGGGCCGCCACATTGAACGCCATCCTTCTGAACATCTGCTCCGCGTCGGGATAGGGCAGTTTCAATTCACGCATGGTTTGAAAAAGCTGCTCATAGCTGAAACTCATCACTGAGTTGTAGTCGAAATGCTTTAATGCACTGAAAGTCTGAATGTGGTGTTTCATCGATCCTCCTTCCCGGTCGAAACGTTTGGTCATAAAGTGCGCTCTTTCGTTTTCTTCCAGCAATCGGGACGGCATCATGATTATGCCGCAAGCCCGGGCCATGTTATAGTAAGCCATTTCAACCCTGCCGTAGCCGTGAGATGCGCCCAGCTGCACGTCACTCACCCCGTCCAGCTTTAGCAGCCAATGTTCGAATCCTTTGGGAGCGTTGGTCTGGCCGGATCGTACTTCCCCTGTTCTTTCGTTATAAGCAATCACAGCCTTCGGCCTTGCACCGCCGGCTGAAGTGCCGATACGGACAAGTTCCGACACCGCCTTTTTCGCATCAGCATCCAGGTTGGCTGCAAAGGCTTCTTTTTTGGAGAGCATGTTTTTTGCAACGTCCACCAGAGTCTCTATCTCAACAGAGAAGGTTCTTTTTTTCGCCTTCCAAACAGGCGGTTCAAACTCCAAAGCCCCCATTCCTCGCGTACCGATAAAGCAGAGCATCTCCACCGGATTCATGCTGTTCTGTGGACGGCCCTGCTGGGCCAGCCACAGGTTGATCAACTCATTGCCATATCGGTCAGGCAGAACGTCGGCTAATAACCCCGGCAATCCTTTGAAACTGTCCAGTTCAGGCTCGGCTTTTTTGCGCAAGTTAGGGAACACAAACGTGCTTGTGGTAGCGGAAATGGGCATTTGCAAGGGGGCTAGATCCCACCCCTTTGCCTTGAATCGGGGATCATATTCAAATGTGGCCAAGCCGGCGGCATCGTCCCATGCCACAGCTCCGGCCAACTCTCCCCATAGCCTAACTTCCGCTACGTCCATTTTTCACCAATCATTTTTTGTTGTATCGTCGCCCGGTTTTCCTCTGGCGCGTTGTCTTTTTTCTTTCTGTATTTTTGCCAGCATCAAGGGACTGATGCGCTGTTCTACGACAAAAGCATCCATTATCTGCAACTG
>JAKSCY010000625.1 GCA_022360355.1 Chlorobiales bacterium | reverse complement strand
ACTGATCTTGCGCCGTGCATTACTCGGGATGGAAAGATTCGCTGATGGGCTGGATGTTGGGTGCGGTACTGGTCGGTCGTCTGTTGCTCTGGCTGAATTCTGCCGACACGTCTCCGCCATTGATCCCAGCCAATCGATGCTTGATGCGGCAATATCGCACGACGCGATAACGTACATGCAGGGTTCCGGCGAGAGCATTCCTCTACCAGACAACTCAATCGATATCGTGACCTTTGCGGGATCGCTCTTTTACGTGGACGCTGACGCCGGTGTTCGTGAGATTAATCGAATTTGCCGATCCGACGCATTGATCGTTCCATACGATTTCGAGATACTGATCGGCGACATACTCCGACGCTTCGGGCTTGAAATGTATGCACAACAATCCACATACAACCATTGTGCTAACTTATCAACCTTCCCTGACTTCACAGAGGTCCTTGTCGAGCGTGACCGGATCGAGCTCGACGTTCTCGCTACCGATCTCGCCCATGTTTTGTTGGCGGATGCGGCACGGCACGATGCATTCACAAGGCGGTATAACACCTCTGATCCGTTTGAAAGGCTGGTTGCAGACCTTGACTCAACGAATGAAAGGATTGTGGTGCGGGCGGACATTTTTTACTCGACATACCGGCTTGCCGGTTTTCCGGGAAAAGGCATAGAGGGGAGGCAGGCCAGGTAGTTCACGGATCATACATGAAAGTCGGCTATCTGTCTGTTTATGGAACCTCTCAGGCAAGGTTTGCAAGATGTTCCATTTGCTTGAACGATATGCCGATTTCGTCGGGGGATGGAGGTTTTTATCTGGGATGATGAATGACAAATCTACCTTGTTGGTTTTAACTCCGTGCTGGGGCCGTTGTAAACCGGTTCCCAGTTTTTAAAGACAGGCTCGATGTCCTTTTCTTGCAGGGCGGTACAAAATTCTTCTGCACTGCGGTCATCATAGACTTCGAACTGGCCTCTCTGATCGCTTTCAGATTCTACGTATCCGCCGACTGTTGTTCTGCTTGCAATACTCATGCGTGTGATTGCAAGTCCTGCCATGCCGTCACGGAACACCGGGCTTTCACGAGTTGAGAGCACCAGCTCGACGTCAGGCAAGCCGATGCGAAATGCAAAAATCATTCTTGCAAGGAAGTGATCGGTTACAGGAAATGCCGGCTGAAACCCGCCGGTCTGTGGGCGTATGCGGGGAAATGAAACAGACAAACCGGCTTTCCAGTAGGTTTTGCCGAGATGCCGGACATGGCGCAACAGCTTCAATGCTTCATCTACCGGTTCGGACAGACCGAGCAGTGCGCCAACCCCTACGGTTTTGATGCCTGCCTGAAGTGCACGTTCAGGCGTTTCAAGTCTGTCGAGGAAGTTCTGTTTTGGGCCCCAACGATGCAAAGCGCGATACTGTTCGGGATCGTATGTCTCCTGGTAGATTGTAATCCCGGTACAGCCGCAGTCGGCAAGTGCACGATATTCACTCACGGTCATCGGGAATGCTTCTATCGAAACTCTGGGCATCATGGTTGCAGTAATGTCCACACAACGTCTCAAGTAGTCGAAATTTACGGCAGAGGTCCGTTCTCCGGTAAGTAGCAGGACATCACTGATACCCATGGCCTTCATGCCTGCAAGTTCACGTTCTACCTCCTGGAAATCAAGATGTCTGCGCAGGGTCTTTCTGTCAGAAGCATAGCCACAATATGCACAGCCGCTTGAACAGTAATTCGAGAGATAGAGCGGTGCATAAAGCGACATGGTGCGTCCGAAGCGGCGAAGAGTAATTGCCTTGGCTTCAGCCGCAAGAAATTCAAGCGAAAAAGAAGAGGCTCTGGTAAGCAGGGGCGCAATATCAGCAGATCCTTTTTCGTCAGTCAGCCAAACCGGAAACCCGTTCATGATGTTTTTCCAAGAAAAGAGGTTAACGGACTTGTTGCTACTGCCGAGCCTGATTTGGGCATGATTCCCGCTGCTCTTGCCTTGTAACCTGCTTTAACGGCGCTGGCAAATGCAGCTGCCATTTGAGCAGGGTTTTCTGCAGCCGCTATTGCGCTGTTGACCAGTACGGCTTCGCATCCCATTTCCATTGCTGCGCAGGCTTCGGAAGGGGAACGCAGGCCGGCGTCGACAATAACCGGAATGCTGCTTTCACGGATAATAAGCTTGATCATTTCGGCTGTTGCAAGTCCCTGGCCGCTGCCGATTGCGGAGCCGAGCGGCATGACCGACGCGCATCCGGCATCTTCAAGCCGTTTTGCCAGTACAGGGTCAGCCGGAATGTAGGGCATGACCAGAAAGTCTTCCGAAGCAAGAATGCGGGACGCCTCGTATGTTTCAATCGGGTCCGGCATCAGGTGCTGCGGGTTGGGATGGATTTCAACCTTGATAAACGGGCTGCCGGAAAGTTCACGGGAAATATGTGCTGCCTTCACAGCTTCTGCGGCGTTCGATGCCCCCGAAGTGTTCGGCATAAGCGTGAGCCCCTCGATAGTTGAAAGCGCTGTAAAAAGATCGTGTTCGACCTGTTCACGGTTGAACCTGCGAAGAGCTACGGTTACCAGCTCTGTTCCAGAAGCACGGATAGCGTCAAGCATTGACTGGACGTTACCGAATTTTCCTGTTCCAAGAATAAGGCGGGAAGAAAAGGTATGGGCGCCTATCTGCAATACATTCATAACTTGTTAATTAGCCTCACAGGCTGATCAGCCTCCTTCTACAAAAGAAAGAACCTCAACCTGATCATTTTCTCGCAGTACCAAGCTACTGCGCTTTTCCGGATATATTATGTTTTCATTGACAACAACAGCCACGCGTTGTTTTTCGGCACCGATGGTGCTGAGTATGTCGTCAACAGTCGAACCATCGTGAATGTCACGTTGTTCACCGTTCAAGGTAATCGTTATCATCTCAAAGAACCACAATTCATTTTCTGTCCTCCAGTATAGAGGACAATAAGTTTACGGATTTCTTTCCGGCTTGCAAATTGTCTTTTTTTACAAGACAGCACAAACAGCCTACCACATCTGCAGATGCGGTCGGCAGATGAATGAGCCGTTTTTTTCAGGCTAATAACGGCAAGGCAAATGTGCGCTGAGAAAAGACGAGTGTTATACTATTGCCGAGTAATGGAACGCTCAGCAGGCTTTTCCAGTTCCAGCCTGCTGCATGTTCCGAGGTGTGTTTATCCTACTTCTTTGCCGGCCATTACCAGCGTTGGCGGCATCCCCAGATGCTTGCCGGCAAGCAAGACATTCCAGTAGAGCCATTCAAATCCCAGTTTGCCATACCAGTTTGCCTTGGTTTCGTTGAGAAGAGAGAACGGCCCCATATGAGGGAGCGGGAACTTGCCCGGTAATGGTTCTATCTTGTAGTTGAAGTCGATAAGCGACGAAGTGCCTTTGGAGTAGACGATGAAACAGGTTGAATGGCCGTCGTAGATCTCTTCAGGTTTTATCCCGTGAATTTCAGCCATGATATTGAATACAACCACATCAGCTTCATAGTGAGCAACCGACCCGGCCTTTGATGTCGGGACATTGGTTGCGTCACCGATCACATAAATTCTTTCATGTTTCAGAGCCTGCAAGGTGTTGAGGTGAGTCGGAACATAGCCTATTCCGTCATCCAGACCGGAATCACTGATGACTTCGTCACCGATTGTGGTTGGTATGATTACCAACATGTCATAAGAGATCTTGTCTCCCTGTATGGATTCAATATACTTGTCTTTGCCGTTGACCTCATTGAGTTCGAAAGTGGGGGTGATTTTGATGTTCTTTTCCCGTGCAGACTCGCCAAATACAGATGAGGCTTTGGGTTTGGTGAATGCACCGGTCAGAGGAGTAACCAGCTCAATCTCGACCTTGTTTCTGATTCCCCGTTTCTTGAAGTACCAATCGGCCATAAAGACAAACTCGATAGGCGCTACGGGACACTTGAAAGGGAGTTCTGCAATATTGAGTACAAGCTTTCCTCCATCAAACTCCTTGAGTTTTTGCCGCAACAGTTCTGCGCCCTCTATCGAGTAAAAAGTGAAAGCGTTTTTTCCCCACGCATCCATCAGACCGTCATTTTCCTCGGGGGCGATCTTGCATCCGGTGCTGATTACCAGAAAGTCGTAGGAAAAACTGTGGTTTTTGGTTTTTACCTCTCTTTTTTCAGGATCAATATGAGTGATCTCATCGATGACAAAATTAATGCCCGGAAGAATGTACTTTTTCCTTGACCTCGTCAGCGTTTTTGCTTTTTGAATATCAAACGGCACAAACAGCATGCCCGGTTGGTAAATATGCTTGTCGTCACGATCGATCACCGTGATTTCCCATTCATCGGGGAGGTGTCTTCTCAAGTTGTTGGATATGATCGTTCCACCTGTTCCGGCGCCAAGGACAACTATCTTTTTTGACATGGTCTACAGACTCCTTTTTGTGATCTTTTCTCGGGAAAACGTGCGGTAATCTTTTGGAGGAAAGCATTTAACGATCGTGAAATATAGTCAACATCCTTTCAAAATACAAGCACTTATACTTTCCCGTCAATGCTTGTCGAAAAGGAGGATCTGGCCAGTGGAGAGTCAAGTGACGGCTTTTCTGAGGAAATAGCAGGGGCCCACCGGCTTTGGGTTGAAAGGGAACAAATGTTGTTTGCTTTTGTTGGCAGTTGCGTGTAAATTAAAAGAAATGTAAAGTGCTTTTTGAGTGCTTTATGTTTTTCTTTCCTTTGTACCCCATAAGCAGTGCACTATAGCTTGTACGAGAAGTTCCCGGATGTTATGTGAAGCATCTTTGCCGGGCTCAGTTTCCCAATGCCGGAAAAGGAGGCGGGCTTCATTTTGTTTTGAGCCGGTAATCGTTGTGATCAGCACAAGGATACCTCTGTGAATTGTCTGAAAAAAGATGTGACCTGACTCATTTTATTCATTTCGTATGTTTAAACACAAAGGAGAAACTATGCGCACTCAACTTGTTAATGCATGGATTTTTTTGAACGAAGATGAGCCGGCCGGAACCAATTACAACAGCCCTAACAGTTGCTACCAAAGGCTCATTCAACAAAACATTTATCAGTCGGTAGATATCCTGTACATCTGCTTCGTAACGACAACCCCTACAGGTGCTCATACCGTTCCTTCTGGAGACGGTTCTTCTTACACTATTGAAATGGGTGCTTCATCACACCCGGACGGGTTGACCAACCAGGACTACATGGATAGTATAATTCGGGATGCCCGGAAGAACAATCCCGGCATTAAAATTGCGGTTACGTTAAACTGGGGTGACGGGAGCCTGATTTCAAATATTTTTTCGAATCCCGATTATTCAGATCAGCAGAACGCTGAACATTTCGCTGCCAACTTGGTGGCTTATTTGAAAAACTATACTCTGGATGGTTTTGATATAGACTGGGAAAGCCCGATTTCCAGCCAAACCACCCGGAGTCAATTTACATACCTGATCAATGCCATAGGGGAACAATTCCAAAAACAGACGGATAAACACTATTACCTGACACTCTCTCCTGCTGAAGTAGGGAATCTGGACGCCACGGCTGTGAACGGGTTCATGGACTTTGTGAATCTTCAGCTGTACTCTGGATTTACATTTCCGAGTGAGTTTAAAAATGCCGGAGTCAATCCGGAATTATTCGCCTATGGCGCGAAGTTTGAAGCCGTCTGTTCCAGTTCCGAGAAAGGTTACCAGACGGCGGAGGAAGCCTATCAGGATAATAAGGAGCATTATCATTACGATATCTTTACCAACTGGCGCCTCAATTCAAGTAATTACGTTTTTGAACAGACACAGCAACAGCAATTGTATCAGTTGGTTTTCTCATCTGTTGACACAGGGTGAATCTGTTGTCTTGTTCAGTTGTTTCCATGAAGCGCTTGTTTCTTTTAAACCATCATAATACAGGAGGGAAAATGAAAGGAAGAATATTTGAAAGGAAGGAACGTTTTCTTTCGATAGTGCTATTGCTGGGAATGCTTTTTTCCGCAAGCACGGCATTTTCAGGGGGCAAGCACCATAAAGCGATAACCAAAGAACTCATACAGTTAATAAATGAGCAGCCTGAAATCGGCAAAATGCTTGAGACATCAATTGCAAAGGCAAAAAAAATCAATCCTGACCGTGAAACCAATCCTGCCCAGAGCTTATCGGAATATTATGATTTCATAGACAGAGCATCGGAACTGCTTCCCCAGGACGTGCTCAAAGGGCCGTCCGAATCGGTGCGCGACCAGATGTTGCAGGGTATCTGCTACTTCTATTTTCTGGTTGACCAGCCTCTGGGTGAGTTAAAAGGAAAGGGCCTTTACAAAAATGCAATTCAGTACTACCCGCCGTTTTCTTCCTGGCTGCGTAAATACGCCGATACCTGGGGAATGTTCCTTGATACTGAAGCGTCATGGAACGAAGAGGTTTACCAGCAAATTTATAATGATCCTGCCTTTGGT
>JAKSCY010000031.1 GCA_022360355.1 Chlorobiales bacterium | reverse complement strand
GCGATGGAAAGACCGATGGAAGACCACAATGAATAGCGCCCTCCAACCCAGTCCCAGAACCGGAACATGTTCCGGGCATCGATACCGAACTCCTCTACTTTTTCCTTATTGGTCGATACCGCGACAAAATGCCGGGCGATGAATGACTCATCGACCGCTTTTTCGAGAAACCACCGCCTTGCCGTATGCGCATTGGTCAGGGTTTCCTGGGTGGTGAATGTTTTTGATGCTATGATGAAAAGTGTCGTGTCGGCACTGAGCCCACGCAGTGCCTCACTGACATGCGTCCCGTCGATGTTGGACACGAAATGAACCTTCACCGCACCGCCTGCGAAAGGTTTAAGCGCTTCGGTGACCATGTACGGCCCGAGATCCGATCCACCGATACCGATATTGACTACATCGGTGATTGCCTTTCCACTGTACCCTTTCCATTCACCGGAAAGCACAAGTTCACAGAAATGCTTCATCTGGGCAAGCACTTCTCTTACATCACAGCCGACCGTCTGGCCGTCAAGCTGCAACCGAAAGCTTTCAGGCTGGCGAAGCGCAGTATGAAGAACCGCCCTTTGTTCGGTAAAGTTGATTTTGCTCCCGGCAAACATCTTTTCCTTATAGCTGTCAACCCCGGCCTCTTCTGCCAGAGAAGTCAAAAGTTCGATTGTTTTTCCGGTCATTCTGTTTTTCGAATAATCAAGAAACAGATCTCCCATGCGAATTGAGAACCGCTGAAACCTTTCTGCATCTCCGGCAAAAAGCTCTCTCATATGCAGCCTTTCAACTTCCTGTTTATGCGACACCAACGCCTTCCACGCCCGGCCGTTTTGTATGGTCATAAAATATCCTCGTAATGATTGTTAAAAATGTTGAGTTCCAATGGAAGTACCTGTCACTACTCCTTAGAATGGCCTCATTTTCAAGCGCAACCTCCAACCATCTTCGTCGCTCTCCTGCCCCATAATCTCGGCAAAAGCACGCATGAGAAACACTCCTCTTCCTGAAGATTTCATGAGTAACGAGGGAGTTGTCGGATTATCAATCTCATGAACCGCAAAACCGCTGCCGGAATCAGCAACCTCCACAAACAGGGCTTGTCCACCGTTTTCACTGACATGCTCAAAGCGCAGATTGACGACGGCGGTCTTATCCTCACAATTACCGTGTTTTACCGCATTGACAAAAGCTTCCTTGACGACAAACTCGAGCTCGTGCAGGAACGCTTTGCTGAAACCTTCACGGTCGGCCATCACATCAAGAAAGTCCTGAAGCTTCCGACACTCATCGTAGCTGCTTGAAAGCAGCAGATTGTACGCAGCCATAAAAAAAATGTACAGCTCTTTCTTCCAAGACCTCTGCCGCTGAAAAGTTACAACGAAAGAGTTTTGAACGCAACCGGCAAATCCTGGCCGCTTCACACTATCCTTATTTTTTAAAGCCAAAAGATATTTTTTCATAAAAAATTCTTACACATTTGTATTTTTTTATTAAAAACTTATATTAACATCAGAATTTCTTCTAAGAAATTTATGCGAATCATTCACATAACCTGAATCTTTTAAGAACACTAAAACAAACTCGCATGAAAACATTCGCAAAAACACTCGGCCTGCTCTCATGCGGCCTGCTGGCGACGGGAATATTTCCCGGCCCGCCATTGCTTGCCGCCGAGAGCGTTGATGTGGGAGCTGCCAATGCCTATGCCATTGACAACTTCTTCCTTTTCATCGCCGCAGTCCTTGTCCTGTTTATGCAGGCAGGATTTGCCATGGTTGAGTCAGGGCTGAACTCTGCCAAAAACACGGTCAACATTCTGTTCAAGAACCTGATGGATCTTTCACTCGGTGTCATTCTGTTCTACTTCATCGGATACGGGATTATGTACCCGGGAGATGTTTTTACCGGGGGATGGTTCGGGTTCGGCGGATTCGGCGTCAGCATGGAAGCACCGGAAGCTGTGGGAGGCAATCTCCACCCCGCAGTTGACTTTCTTTTTCAGGTAGCCTTTGCTGCAACTGCCGCAACCATTGTTTCCGGTGCCGTTGCAGGAAGAATGAAGTTCCAGGCCTATCTGATCTATTCTGCAGTTATCACTGCCCTCATTTACCCGATGAGCGGGTTCTGGAAATGGGGCGGCGGCTGGTTGAACGAGCTTGGCTTCTATGACTTTGCCGGATCACTGGTTGTTCATGCGCTTGGCGGTTTTGCAGGTCTTGCCGCAGCAATCGTCCTCGGGCCAAGAATCGGACGCTTCAATCCCGACGGCTCTCCGAATGCACTTCCCGGTCACAATCTGGCCATGAGTACTCTTGGCGTTTTCATCCTGCTGATCGGATGGTTTGGTTTCAACCCCGGCAGTCAGCTTGCAATTGCAGGTGCGGACAATACAAGCATCGTCATGGTTATCGCAACAAACACCATGCTTGCTGCAGCAGCCGGTGCGGTGTTTGCCATGATCTTCGCATGGATTTTCTTTAAGAAACCGGATCTTACCATGGCACTGAACGGCCTGCTTGGCGGCCTTGTCGGTATAACCGCAAACTGTGACTCCGTAACTTTCAACGAAGCGCTCATTATCGGTTCTGTTGCCGGTATCCTGGTTGTTGTCGGTGTCAAACTGCTCGATATGCTCAGGATTGACGACCCGGTTGGAGCATGGCCTGTACACGGTCTCAATGGAATCTGGGGCGGCATCGCCGCCGGCATCTTCGGCGGGCATCCGATCGTGGCACAGATTATCGGTTCGATTGCCATCCCGTTATGGGGATTTGCTACGATGTTTGTCCTCTTCCTGATTCTCAAGGCAGCAGGTATTTTGAGAGTATCCAGAGACGACGAGATGAAAGGCCTCGACATTTCCGAACATGAGGAAGAAGCCTATCACGGATTCCAGATATTTTCAAACCAGTAACGCCAAAACAGGAGCTAATACCATGAAATACATCATAGCAATGATCCAGCCTCACAAGCTGCCGGACGTAAAGGCCGCCCTTGCTGAAGCAGGGATCTATAAAATGACGGTAACCAATGTTCTGGGCTGCGGTGCCCAGGGCGGGTACACGGAGGTTTACCGCGGGGTTCCCAGCGAGATAAACCTTCTGAAAAAGATAAAACTGGAAATCGGGGTCAACGACGACTTCGAACAAAAAACCGTTGAAGCCATCATCAAGGGAGCCAAAACAGGGGAAATCGGAGACGGGAAGATCTTCGTCTTCGACTTGCCGAAATGCATCAGGATCCGTACTGAAGAAACGGGAAATGACGCAATCGGCTAATCACAAGGAACCCCGGAATATCTTCAACAAGAAGGTCTTCCGGGAGACCAGTTACAGCAACACTCAATCAACATTTGAAAAAGGAAACTCAATCATGAAAAAAACATCCAAATTCTTTACCCTCCTTGTCGGTCTCGTCATGATGTTCTCAGGAGTTGCCAAAGCCGAAGGTTTTAGTGTCGGCGCCGACGTCGTGAGCAGATATATCTGGAGAGGTACGCAGTTCGGAGACGGCATCGCCGTCCAGCCCTCGTTGAGCTATACCTTCCCCGGTATTGGCGTTGAGGTTGGAGCATGGGGCTCATATGACCTTAGTGATGACGATGCAAGCGAAGCCGATCTCTACCTTACCATACCTCTTGGTGAATACTTCAGCTTTACCGTAACCGACTACTTCTTCCCGACCGGTGGTTTTGACGACTATTTCAACTGGGGCGACGACGGAAGCCATACCGTTGAACTTGCAGCAGGATTCGAGGCTGCAAACGTCAGCCTTTTTGGTGCCGTTAACGTCAGTGGTGATGACGATAACTCAATCTACTTTGAAGCGGGTTACAATTTCTACGACAAGGATGATTACAGCGCTTCCCTGTTTGTTGGAGGCGGCGACGGCATGTACACAAATGACAGCAACGCAGGAGGTGATTTCGACATTGTCAATGTTGGAGTGAGTGTCTCGAAAGACATCTTTTCGGCGTCTTATATCGTGAACCCGGACCTGGAAACATCCTGGCTTGTTGTCGGCGTGACCCTGGAGCCATAAAAAAACCGGAAGCTACTGTCTGCCGCAAGTACAGTTTTCTCCGTTTGTGTTGCGTTCACCATAGTACTCACTCCCGGCAGGCATAGTTTCCCCCACAAGAAAAAGCGGGCTTCTGCCCGTTTTTTCTTGCACACCCACATCACAATTGTTAAAAAAGTAGCACCTTTTTCAAATTTGTGCTATCTTACCCTGAAATCATGAAGGAAGTGGCCACTATTTGCTTCAGCACATCAACAGTTATCCACCCATGTTGACCTATGAAGAGATTTGGAGTATCGCTTGAAGATGACCTTCTGGCAAAGCTTGACAAACTGGTTGCGGCTCATGCATTCCCGAACAGATCCCAGGCAATACGCTTTCTTATCAGGAAACATCTTAAAGAAGAACAGTGGAAAAGTAACCGGGAAGTAAGCGGCTGCCTGGTTCTTGTATACGATCATCACAAGTCCGACCTTCAAAACAGGCTGACCACTATACAGCATGATTTTCATCATCTCGTACTCTGCAGCCAGCATGTTCATCTCGATCATAGTAATTGTATCGAAACCATAACACTCAGGG
>JAKSCY010000703.1 GCA_022360355.1 Chlorobiales bacterium | reverse complement strand
GGCAATAAATGACCCTGTTACGGCCATCCAGAGCGGCAGATTTGCAGGTACGTTCAATGCAATAAGCAGGCCTGTAACCAGTGCGCTGCCGTCAAGACAGGAATTCGGTTTTTTTCTTGCCTTGTCCATGAGCCATTCGAAAGCTATAGAGCTGAGAATGCATACCACTGTCAGAACAAGGGCTCTCATGCCGAACAGGTAGACCGACATGGCTGTTGCCGGAGCCAGAGCAAGGGCGACATTGTACATCACCGATTCGATGGAGTCCTTCGAACGGACGAATGGCGCATTTGAGACTTTGAGGTTGACTGATTCCATAGAAGTAATACTGATATCCTTTAAGCTGATTTGCGTTTTTGGCGGTTATTGACAAGCGCCTTGGCATATTTGATCCAGTGAACAAGCTCGCGTTTCGATGGGCAGACATAGGTGCAACTGCCGCATTCCGTGCAATTGGCAAGGCCAAGAAGTTGTATTTCATCAAACTCCCTGAATTGCGCGACATTGGCAAGAAGCCACGGTGCAAGTCCCTGTGGGCAAACATCAACACATTTGCTGCACCTGATACAGGTGCGTTCACGGGCTTTTTCAATCCCGGTGTTATTGATAAAGAGAATGCCTGACGTGGTTTTTACAACCGGTACGTCAAGCGTAAAAAGTGCTTTGCCCATCATCGGGCCGCCTGAGATAATCTGGTTGGTGCTGTCCTTCAGATCACCACAGAACCGCGAAATATCCTTGAAACTCGTGCCGATTACCGCGCGGATGTTTTTCGGTTCTCCTATTTCCAGACCTGAAACCGTTACGATTCGGTCGACCAGAGGCTTGTTTTTACAGACGGCTTCATAAATGGCTACCGCTGTTCCGATATTCTGTACAAGACACCCTTTGTCGAACGGCAGCTCACCTTGCTCAATTGTTCTGCCGGTAATTGCGTTGATAAGCTGTTTCTCCGCGCCTTGGGGATACTTGGTTTTCAGGGAGACAACTTCGATGCCTTTGGATGAAGCAAGTCGAGATAATGTTTCGATTGCATCTTTTTTATTGGACTCGATGCCGATATAAGCCTTTGCCTCTGCACCGAAAAGTGATGCAATAATCTCAAGTCCTTCGATGATTTCTTGCGGTGATTCCAGCATAAGACGGTGATCGGCTGTAAGAAACGGCTCACATTCAGCACCGTTGAGAATGATAGTATCGATCTGCTTGTCAGGCGGAGGGGAGAGCTTGACGTTGGTCGGGAAACCTGCCCCGCCCATGCCGACGATCCCGGCATCTTTTATTTTCCCGACGATCTCTTCTTTGGAAAAGCTGTGCCAGTCAACCGGCTCGGTATTCAATCCTTCTTCCCACTCATCCTGCCCGTCGGCAGTGATAAACACGGTCATGGCATATTGCCCGCCCGGGTGAGGGTGCGGTTTGACGGCTTTAACCTTGCCGCTTGTGCTCGCATGAACTCTTGCGGAAATAAAACCATCAGCGTCACCGATCAGTTGCCCCTTTTTAACTTCACTTCCGACCTTTACCAGAGGTTTGGCAGGTTTGCCGAGATGCTGGTTCAGGGAGATGGCCAGTTCTGCCGGAACCGGCATTACTTCTATGGGAATATTTTCTGTAAACTTGCTTTCAGGAGGATGAATGCCTCCCGTTTTGAATGTCTTCATTTATGAGGCTTTTTTTTGTTTCACTTCATTAAGGTCCTGTTCCAGGATAATGCAGTTGACCTTGGTCGGACAAACTTCGATGCATTTACCGCAGGCGGTACATTTTTCCTGAATGATTCTGGCAAGGAAATTCTCGATGACAATTGCATCATCATCACAAACCTTGACGCACTTCTGACAGGCAATACAGCCTGCATCACAGGCCTTCTTTGTGGCAGCGCCCTTGTCATGCGAATTGCAGGCGATATAATAGCGTTCGGCTTTCTTTTCCTGCATGACAAGTACGCCGGTGGGGCAGGCTGGAACACAAGCACCGCAACCTGTGCAAAGATCCTTGTCGATAACGATAAGTCCGTTTTCAAGGCGCATGGCCCCGAAATCGCAGAAAGCAATGCATGAGCCAAGGCCTAAACAGGAGTAGCGGCACTGTTTAGGACCTACAAAGGTCTGGGTGGCAGCCCAGCAGTCCTGGATGCCGTAATATTCTGCTGTTTCCCTTGCCGTGTCGTTGTCGCCCTGACAGAGCACGACAGCGGTAATCGGTTTGGGTTCAGCCATGGTTATGCCGAGCGTGGCACTAAGCTGGGCGGCAAGATCCGCTCCCCCGACAGGACAAGACATCGATGAATCCTTCGTTTCTACAAGAACTTCGGCAAACTGCCCGCAGCTCGGGTATCCGCAGGCACCGCAGTTAACACCGGGAAGGATATCATTGATGATAACTACCGTGGGGTCTTCTTCAACGTGAAATTTTTTTGAAACATAGAAAATTATGAAACCGAGCGCGAGTGCAACGGATCCAAGGCTTGCAACTGCCGGTATGAATGCTTCACTAATCATGCGTTGTTATTTGATTCCTGTGATATAGTAGTACGTTTTATTCTTCAGTAGATACCGGAGAACGATATAGGTTATTACGAGAACCCCGACTCCGAAAAGAAACGATTGCCAGAGCTCCAGATTCAGGGCATTGGCGAGTCCAAGTGCGATCATGAACAACACCAGCGGTCCAATAAAAAGCAACAGAGCGGCTTTAACCTCAGCACGTTCTTTCAGGCTGCATTCGACCATATCGCCGGGTTTTGCCTCTATCCTGTTCTGAGCAAGAACCGTTTCGGCTTTTGCCGACGGCTTTTGACCCATGCTGCATGCCCCACAATGCACGTTGTCGTTTGACGCATCAGTGCAGACGATTTCGATTTCTGCTTTTCCTTTATATGTTTTCAGTACCTTAGCATACATAACGCATAATCTTCTCATGTGTTATTATCGACGTAATAACCTGCATTACAATAATATGTCCAATGGCTGGTGACAGTGAAATGTGAGATGTGCCATGCCGCTCCAACCTCTGCTTATCGCTTCCGGTTCAGGGACAAAGCGACGCAAAATTTAATAATATCCGCAGATATTAACAAACCGGATAACAGCGTTAATTTTTTCAGAGCCCGTTACGGGCAAAGATGATGTCAACGCTTTTTCTGAGTTTGTTCAATATGTTTTCCGATGAAAAGAGTTTCTCTATTTCTTCGGCGGAGACATGGCTGAGAATGTCCTGATCCTGCAGGACATGTTTCTTCAGTTGAACCTTGTGTTCCCAGCTTTTCATGGCATTACGCTGTACAAGCTTATAGGCTTCTTCCCTGGTCAGGCCTTTGCCTGTAAGAGCAAGCAGCAATGTCTGTGAAAGGGTGAGACCGTAAGAGGTGTTGAAGTTTTCTTCCATCCTTTCCGGATAAACAAGAAGATTTTTCAAGGTATCCGTAAAGGTACGAAGCATATAGCAAAGGGCTATGGTCGAGTCGGGCATGATAACCCTTTCAACGGAAGAGTGTGAGATGTCCCTTTCATGCCAAAGGGCAACATTTTCCATTGCGGCAATGGAGTTTGAGCGGACGATCCT
>JAKSCY010000407.1 GCA_022360355.1 Chlorobiales bacterium | reverse complement strand
GGTTGTTCCGTCAGGACCCGCGGCCTGTATATTTTCAAAGAAGAATTTTTGTCCCCTTCTGGAATTTCTGATCAGTTCGATCATCTCGGCAGAAAAACGATTCCCACGTGTTGATTTTGGGATCCAATCACCATTAATGATGGTTCCCATAGTGAAAGAGTTAATTCTGAAGTTCAGATCGAACTCAAAATCTTTCATGGCCGGTATAATCGCATTTGCAGCTAAAAGTGTGCTGCGATCTATAACGCCTTCTTTTGTTCCGGCAATTTCAGCCACCGGATCGGGAACACGTTTTACCCTGAATTCACGGCTGCCCATGTTTTCATACCTGCCGCCAACATCCGCCGATGCAGTGATAACGGCATTTCTTATTCCCCGGGGAACATTTACAATCCAATCCATGCCATTGGCATCTCTTTTAAGGGTACAACCTTCGGTAATCGTCGGCCTGATTTTTTCATCCGCAATGCCGGGAACAGAAATAGATACCGGGTTATCCACGCCAATATAAAACACATTCATTTTAGTAGCCGCTACCGTTAATGAGGGAGGGGCTACAACATACTCACCACTGAACGGATATTCATTGGTTTCTCCGTTAGGGTTGGTCATCTTTACATAACCGGCATATTGCCTGATCCCTTCACGGCTACCATCAAATGAAAGCTTAATTACACCATTGTCACCCTGAATTAAACGGGCACGATCTTTATTGGCTTCGGTAATTTCATCCACACCTTCCAATAAATAGACTTCCGGTGTTTGTTTGGTATCATAGGCAGCAACCAGTATTTCCGCATCGTATTTTTGGCCTTTAAGGATGTATGAGTTTTGCGAGATTACCTTGGCTGAGATGTTGTCAAACTTAAAATCTTCGGCCGTAACATCGGAAAACAAATAGCTAACCACATCAAATTCGGCTCCCTGAACTTCACCAATTAATTTGTTCAAAATAGTAATATCGGCGGCTAAAATGGTATAATAAAAATGATGTTGTTCCCAGGTTTGACGTACAACACCACTGGCGTCATAATATTTGCCATTGGT
>JAKSCY010000145.1 GCA_022360355.1 Chlorobiales bacterium | reverse complement strand
TAATCGGCGGACTCATCCACCTCCGAATCAGTTGGAAGCCTGAACCCGAAATGATCGACCCGAATATCACGAGCCTCTGGAACACCGGGAGTTTCGGCTTTAACAAGAACAATCATATCCGAGTTAACCCTGAGATAGGAAATGTTGGCACCTGCCCGATACTCGACCTTCAATCCCAGAACCCCCACATAAAAGTCTTCAGCCAGTCTGACGTCGTTAACCCTGAGAGTAATCTGATTAATCCCTGTCAGCTTCATTTTCCTGTTCATCCTGAGTTTTGGCCGGGCTCCCCTGATCTTTCAGGGTGTAATCATATTTGTTCTGAAGGAATTGGGTAATAGCACGCTGAGCGGTTTTCTGCCGGCTTTCAAACTCAAGACTAATGGCAACCTGTTCAGGGAAAACCTTGTCCGACTCTGATTCACTGGCAGGATTACGAATCATCTCCTTGTACGGAAGTAATTTCTCTTCAAGTTCAGCACGCTCCTCTTCATGTATCACTTTTGCTCTTTTTGATATAGCCACGACCGTTTCATAAAGGTTTTCGTGTCCGGCTCTCAGCTTGTTCAGATCAACTGGTTTAACAGACATATGCTTGCCAATATTTATTGTTTTGAAAGAAAATCAGTAATTACCGCCGTTACTTCCTCTACTGCGCGGTTCAAGTCGTCGTTCACCACCTCCCGGTCAAACTGATGGGCAAAAGAAAGTTCAAACTCAGCTCTTTCCAACCGCTCTTTAAGAGCCCCTTCATCCTCGCTATCTCTGCCTTGCAGTCTTTTTTTCAGTTCCTCAAGATCCGGTGGTCTGAGAAAAAGCAACAGGGAGTTGTCCGGGAAACGCTTTTTAAGGTTCAAAGCCCCTTTCACATCCAGATCAAACAGCATATTTCGCCCGGCGTTGACAACCTCTTCTGTTTTATCCAGCAATGTCCCGTAAAAGTTACCAAAGAAGTGCTCATATTCAATAAACCCCCCTCTTCTTATCTTATCCTCAAACGCCTCCTTTGTCAGAAAAAAGTAATTCTTGCCGTCAGCCTCCCCCTCCCGCTTTGGCCGGGTGGTTGCGGATACTGAAAACTCGAGTCCATCAATGCGCTCCAGCACATGTTTCGCCACGGTTGATTTTCCAGTACCCGAAGGTGCCGAAAAAACGATCAACTTACCTGATTCCCCTTTCATTCCTCTCTCAATGATTACAGAAGCATGCGACGAGTCAAAAAGGCAGACTATTCGATATTCTGGAGCTGTTCACGGATTTTTTCCAGCTCTTCCTTGATCAGAACGGCTTTCTGGGATATATCGGCATTCTGGGATTTTGATGCAATCGTATTGGCTTCCCTGAGCTGCTCCTGCAGCAAAAAATTGAGCCTTCTTCCCGAGCCGCTCTGACTGCTCACAAGCTCATCAATAAAGAACTTGTTGTGGCTGGCAAAACGAACGCACTCCTCGGTGATATCCAGTTTATCAGACATCAGGACAAGCTCCATTTCAAGACGATCCTTGCTGTATGCGATATCATTTCCTGCAATTGCGGCTATTTTTTCTGACAGACGCTGTCGAACCGCAGACACATTGTCGCGTGACAGTACCTGCACTTCTTCCAAAGCGGCAGTGATCGATGCTATCCTGGATTTAAAATCCCTGGCAAGCTCCTCTCCCTCCTGAAGCCGCATTTTTTTCATGCCGTCAATTGCCTGACCAAATACATCTTTGACAAAAGGCCAGATTTCGTCCGTCTTTTCAAGCAGCCTGTTGTCGGAATCAAATATTTCAGAAAAACGTAAAAGGTGGTCAAGAGTCAGGGGGGCATCAATACCCGCCTCGGTTCGGACAGTGTCAAGCAATTCCCTGAACATCCTGGTTTTTTCCCTGTTGACGGTGACCGGGATCTGCATTTCCTCATCGAGCCTCACCTGGATAAAAGCAGACACTTTCCCTCTCTCCAGGGATGACCTGACAAGCTCACGTGCCTCAAGCTCATACGAGGAAAACTGCCGGGGAAGTTTTACACTTATCTCGGCAAACCTGTTGTTTACCGAACGCACTTCTGCAGCGACATGCACTCCGCTCTTCACACACTCTGCACTACCAAAGCCGGTCATGCTTTCCAACATAGTCCTAAACGGTTACATTCATCCAATGAGCGACCCTCCCCGCGTGTATCAGGGCAAGGTGACAGTGATGTCCTGCACGAACTTTTTATTTACGAAGATCCAGATCAGCAAGAACCTTGCGGTAGCGCTCGATATCGGTCTTCTTGAGGTACGTCAAAAGACTCTTTCTTTTTCCGACAAGCTTGAGCAAGCCATGACGGGAATGTTTGTCTTTCGGGTGCGCTTTTAAATGTCCGGTAAGATCACTGATACGTCTGCTGAAAAGAGCAATCTGTACCTCAGCTTGCCCGGTATTCTGCTCACCCCCACCAAACTGTTTGATAATATCTGTTTTTATTTTCTTTGTGACACTCATGGCCTGTCGTTTAACATTTAGAATTGGATGACTGGTAATGTAGCATTATTTATGATATTGTTCCACCCATTTCTCATCTTTCTTCAACTGCTCCTGCAGTGCCTGAAACGATTGGAACTTCATTTCATCCCGCAATCTGTCAAGAAGATGAAAGGTAAGCGTTCTGCCATACAACTCACCGCTGTGACCAAGAATATATGCCTCTACCGCGGGAACTGTATCAGCAGCAATCGTAGGCCTGACACCAATATTCATCATAGCTTTAAACTCTCTGCCGTCTATGACAGTAGTTGCAACATACACTCCGTATTTCGGCAGCAGCTTGTCTGGCCCACCTATCCGGAGGTTGACGGTTGGAAATCCGATCTCTCGCCCCCTTTTTGCTCCGTGTATCACTTCCCCGGAGATCAGATACGGAGCTCCGAGAAAAAGGTTCGCATCTTTGATGCGCCCTTCACAAAGAAGCGTACGTATTTTTGTGCTCGAAAAGTGCTCGGCACGAAGGCGCACTTCGTCAACGACCATAACGTCAAACCGGTTTTGCTCCGCCATACTGCATAACGTATCGACTCCGCCTTTACGATCGCGTCCGAAACCATGGTCGTATCCTATGACGATGGTCTGTGCTCCTATTCTGTCCAGCAGTACGTTTTGAATAAATGATTCCGAACTCTGTGCTGCGAAAAAGCTGTCAAATTTCACAACAAAAAGCCATTCCACGCCAAGGCCCTCAATCAACATGGCTTTTTCTTCAAGCAGAGTCAAAAGCCTGAGCCTCCCGGACGGGTCCCGGTTGACAATCTGCCGGGGATGGGGCTCGAACGTCACAACAACACTTCGAAGGCCAAAGGAGGCTGCTGTTTCGACCATTTGACCGATAATACGCCGATGACCTGCATGAACTCCGTCATAGGAGCCCACTGTAACAGCTGAAGGCTCATGGGCAAAAACAATCTCTTCACCGGAATAATAGTCCCTAACCTGCTGGCCCTGATATATGACAACTCGCATAAACCGCCTACTCCACTGAATCTTTTGCTTCACGCATAATAACCTTGATAGTCTCGGTAACACTTTTTGCATCTGCCACACTGTACTCGCCGATAGCAACTCTCCTCAGCGAAGAAAGATATCCTCCCACCCCCAGGCTCTGCCCAAAATCGTGAGCCAACACTCTTACATATGTGCCTTTGGAGACCTCCATTCTGAAATGGACAAAAGGAATGTCTATCGCCGTAACCTCAAAGCTGTTGACACATATCTCGCGTGCTTTTCTCTCTTCGACATGTTTTCCCTTTCTGGCAAACTCATAGAGCCGCTTTCCCTTGTGCCAGGCTGCCGAATGCATCGGAGGCTTCTGCATGTGCCTGCCTTGAAGCGTACCGGCAGCAGCCTTTATATCCGCAACAGTAAGATGGTTGACGCTGCAATGCCCATACTCAGGCATCTCGGTGTCATGGCTCTCTGTCATCACCCCGAGCTTTATCAGCCCTTCGTACACCTTGTCAAGTGTCTCAAGGCTTGCTATCTGTTTTGTTTTTCTGCCGGTTGCAAGAATAAGCAGCCCGCTTGCCAAGGGATCGAGAGTGCCACAATGCCCGACTTTTCTGCGAAATCCTGCTGCAGTATAGGTATTGCGAACTTTAGCCACGACATCAAAAGAAGTCCAGCCAACCGGTTTGTCAATCAGCAAAAAATCCCCGGCATCACTGACAGTAAAAACTCTTTGCTCTTCAATCATTGCCCAGCCTGAGTTGCATATTCACCATGCATTATTAGTTGATGCAAAACATCACTTTGCGCCATTAAGCGCTTGCTTCAACAACTGCTCTATTCTGTCAGCCTTCTCGAATAACCGGTCTTCATAAAACTCAAGCTCCGGTATTCGCCGGAACTGATGGCGTATCCTTGAGGAAAGCAACTTACGGATATACTTTGTCTCTTTCTGCAAGCGAGCAATAGCATTTTCCCGCTCTTTCTGACTACCTATAATGGAAACATACACCCTCGCAATACCAAGATCAGCAGTAACCTTTACTTCCACTACAGTTAAAATCGGCCCTTTTCGGGGCAACTCTTTCTCAAAAATCGCACTTAGTTCCCTCTGCAATAACGATGCGACTTTTTCCGTACGAATCGACATGTTTCAAAATATCTATACCTTGGTCAAACTATTCAGTCCCCCTATTGCAAAACATAACCGGTGGCAAGAGGAAACCGGTAAACAGGACAGTGTAAAACGCTCAATTCAGGCTCTTCAAAGTTTTCGTCTTTTCTCCACAATGCGGTATGCCTCAATAACATCTCCCACCTTAATATCACTGTACCCCTTAAGATTCAATCCACATTCATACCCTGCGTCAACTTCTTTGACATCATCCTTGAAGCGTTTGAGCGAATCAAGCTCACCGTCATAGATCTGAACCCCTTCACGAAGAAGACGAACTTTAGAATCACGGAACACCTTCCCTTCAAGCATATAACAACCCGCGACATTACCTACTTTCGGGACCTTGAAAACCTGGCGTATTTCAAGGGAGCCTATACTTTCTTCATGCAGCTCGGGAGAAAGCATGCCTTCCAATGCCTGTTCAATGTCCTCTATCACATGATAGATAACGCTGTAAAAACGTACATCAAGATCCTCTTTTTCGGCCAGTCTCTTTGCGTTGACATTGGGCCTGACCCTGAAGCCTATAATAATTGCGTCAGATGCAGCAGCAAGCAACACATCCGTCTCTGTTATCTGACCGACGCCCTGGTGAATAATCTGTACTTTTACCTCGTCATTATGAATTTTCATCAATCCGTCTGCAAGAGCCTGGATAGACCCATCCGTATCAGCTTTGATGATCACACTCAGTTCTTTCATCAGGCCCTCCTTGATCTGTCGGGCTATACTGTCGAGCTTAACGCGTGTACTGCGTCTGAACTCATGTTCACGACGGATAATCTGTCTCTTCTGGGCAATTTCTTTTGCTTCCCTGTCGGAAAACATTACCGTAAATTCATCCCCTGACTGGGGCAGGTCTTCAAAACCCAGTACACTGACAGGCTGGGAAGGACCTGCTTGCCTGATTCTTTTGCCTCGTTCGTCCATGAGCGCTCTTACACGTCCCATGGTATGGCCTGCAACAAACGGATCTCCGACTTTCAAAAAACCCCGTTGCACAAGAACAGTTGAGACAACTCCCTTTCCCTTGTCGAGTTCCGCCTCTACAATAATCCCCCTGGCCGGGACATCTATCGAGAAGTTCGCCTTCAGTTCCCTGATTTCAGCTTCGGTCAATACTTTTTCCATGAGTTCGCCAATACCTGTACCCTGTTTGGCTGAAATCTCCTGGCACTGATACTCACCGCCCCAATCCTCAACCAGTACACCGGCTTCGGAAAGTTGCGTTTTAATTTTTTCCGGATTTGCATCCGGCTTGTCGATTTTGTTGATGGCAACAACAATCGGCACTTCTGCTGCTTTCGAATGGTTGATCGCCTCGATTGTCTGCGGCATAACACTGTCATCGGCTGAAACAACGAGAATAACTATATCCGTCACCTGGGCTCCCCTTGCACGCATTGCTGTGAAAGCCTCATGACCAGGCGTATCGAGAAAGGTTATTTTACGGTCACCGTCAAGCGACACTTCGTATGCCCCTATGTGCTGTGTAATACCTCCGGACTCACCGGCCACAACATTACTGCTGCGAATATAGTCCAGAAGAGATGTCTTACCATGATCCACATGCCCCATGATGGTAACAACCGGAGGCCTGATCTCCAGATCCTCTTCCACGTCCTCCGCATCAGTAATCTCCGTTGCCTCAACTTCTGACACAAACTCAACCTCAAAGCTGAATTCCAATGCAACAAGTTCGATAGTCTCTTTATCGAGCCGCTGATTGATCGTCACGAACTTTCCCATCGTAAAACAATGCTGAATAATTTCCTTTGGGGTAATGCCCATAAGGTCAGCGAGTTCATGTGCAGTGGCAAACTCCGTGACCCTGATAATGCTGCGTTGTGCCTCTTTAATCGCATCGGCTGCCTCCTGCTCTTTCTCACGTTCCATCTTGCGCATCTTGCGGAACTTCTGCCTGGAACTCCCTCCTGCGCTGGCGTCATCCATGCCGGAGATGGTGCTGCGGATATTTTTTTCGATAGTCTTTTCATCAACTTCCGGCTTCTTTTTCTTCCTGCCTTTTTTCCGCTTTGCCCCCCCGGAATCATCTGTGATTTTCTGACTCTCTTCCGAACTCTTTTTCAAAGGCTTTTTCTTCGAAACAACACCCTCTTCCTTTTCCAGCGCTTCATCCTTGACCGTTATATCGAACTCGTCTTTCAGTTCATCAGCCTGTTCCTTAAAGCGTTTTTTCCGCTTTTTCTTTTTATCGGTCTCACCGACCGTGCCGGAAGAGCCCTGGGCAACATCGATAGTTCCGAAAACAGTAAGACCGCCGATATTCTGGGGACTGGTAAACGTAATCTGCCCTTCTCCATCACTCATCTCATCATCTGCATCACCTGCCTCGTCAACCGGTGGGGTTTTCGCCTCGACCGGTTGATGAGCATCTTCCCCGACCGGCTCTGTCTTTTCATCGGGTTCCGGCAGATTTTCCGGCACCATAGGTGCTGCAGGCTGTTCATCTGTTTCCCCCCGGACCGGAACGGGCTCAGGCGATTCAGGATGAATCCCTGTTTTCGGCTGGGTTGGAGCTTTTTCCGGACGACCGCTGATTATATCCTTGAGCTGCTGTTCTTTCTCATATGTTTTTCTGGACTGCTCTTCAAGCCGGGACAAGCGAATCTGCTTTTCTTCGCGAATCTTGCGGGTTTTATCCACAAGTTTCTTCTCATCACTGAACTGATCCAGGATCAAGTCACGCATAGCTCCCTTGACCATAGAAGATGTTGAAGCAACCTTTCCTCCTGCCTCTTTGACAAAATGCAGCACTTCCTGCGGGCTGACCTGCAGTTCTCTGGCAATATCACTTATCCGAAATTTCATCTCCTTTCCCTCAGGGGACATACAACCTCCTCTGGATTTAATAACCGATTACCCTGTTGTTTATCAGCTGTTCAGATCGTCACCGTCAACACCTGCTGCATCGTCACTTTTTGAATCGTCATCATCTTCATCGATAATATCCTGCAGGTCTGCATCATTAAATTGATCTTTTACCGTTTTGTGTATGTTTTCAGCGATCTTTTTCCAATAACGTTTCTCATCATCGCTGAGTTTTTTCTCTTTCTGCCTCACGGCTGTGCTCCTGCCCTTGCCGAACATGGCCGACTCATCACCTTTTGAAGAACCGACAAGAGCTTCTTCAATCTGCTCCACCTCTGCCTTGAGTACCTTTTTCGCTGTATCAAGTCCACTATCGAGAAGCTGATAGATCATATCATCACCAAACTCCTCCCGGAACTCAATAATATCGATGTCGTTGGGATCCTCCATCGATTTATCGATAACATCCCTGTACACATCAACCTCATAGCCGGTAAGCCGCTCCGCCAGGTGAATATTGTTGCCGTTTTTCCCTATTGCATACTTGATCTGCTCGGGCTTGAGCATAACCCTTGCTTTATGTGTTTTCATATCGGCATGAACCGTCATAGGGTCTATCTTGGCCGGCTGAAGTGCCCGAGCTATAAAGATCTGGGGATCGTCCGTGTAATAAATAACATCAATATTCTCATTATTCAGTTCTTTGACGATACTCTGGATACGCTTTCCTCTGTACCCCACACTTGCGCCGACAGGATCAATCCGCGAACTCGTTGACTCAACAGCCACCTTTGCCCGTTCACCCGGCACCCTTGCAATCCCCTTGATTACAATAAGCCCGTCCAGAATTTCAGGCACTTCGCTCTCAAAAAGCTTGTAGAGAAAGCGATCATCAATCCTTGAAACAATGACCTTCATACCGCCATCGGGCTTCTCCTTCTCGACAATGGCACCATCATCCTGCCTGACTTTTACCTTCTCTCTTTCAATACGCTTGACATACAGTTTCATTCTCGGAGTCCGCCTGGGGTTGTCTTTTCTCATCATCTCGGACTTCGGAAGCACAAGCTCGACACGGTGATCCTTGGAGGTATTGTAGGTAAAAATCACCTCATTCTGCCGGATTTGATAGACCTCTCCTGCGACAACTTCACCCACTTTCTCAAGACACTCCTCATACACAACCTGTCGCTCCAGATCCCGCACCTTTTTCTGAACAGACTGCTTGATAATCTGTATTGACTTTCTGGTAAGATAGTCCTCGAGCTTTACAGGCCCCTCCTCATAGTAATCCCCAAGCTCAAGAGATTCATCGATCTTGCGAACCTCGTCCAGGCTGATCTCAATGGAAGGCAGGTCAACCTCATCAACTATTGTTTTCAAAATATATACCTCAAAATCGCCCCGCTCGGGATTGATAAATATATTGGCCTCAACCTCGGGATCGTAGTCTTTCCGCAACTGCTTCTGTATTATATCCTTCAGGAGATCCGCGATATCCATCTTTACAGCAGCACTTTCCGTACGTTTGTCCAGAAAAACCTTCGACTGCTCAATTTCGCCAAAAGCGTTTGCGATCATCGCCTTACGATCCTGCTTTTCTCCTTTTACCTGCTTTCTTGCCATCTGTTTGTAATTCCTTTATTTTAAAGAAAATACGAATTCCCTTATATCTATTTTCAGAACTCAACTTCCACTACAGCCCTGCTGATCCGGCTGAGTTCCAAGCGTACCTGGTCAAGGCGCTCTTTTTTCCCGCTTTTATCTGTCTTTACCGGCTCCAGAACAATAAACGGCGCTGTCCCTTCAAGAACTTCCGCCTCGAGAAGCCTTCCGACAATCTCATGCGAAACATTACCGGCATCAGCGTACCGAACACTCAGCAAGCGACCCATGTGACGCCCGTACTGCCGGACATGTTTTATCGGCGCTCCGATACCTGGAGATGAAACCACCAGTTCATAATCATCACCGACCAGACTTTTTATCTCTTCATTCGCTTCAAGAGCGTTTCTCAGCCAGCGGGTAATCGACATGCATTGTGCTATCGAAATACCTGCATCCGTATCCACCAGAATTTCGACCCTTCCTGAAGGAACATAACCCTTCACGAAAACGTCAACAAGAAAAATATCCGGCTCACCGGAGCCGCCTGCCTCACTCGAATAACGTTCAAGAGTGTCACGAATAAACGATAACAACTTGTTTTTTACCACGCCATACTGTCGTTATATCAGAAAAACAAAAAAGTGGGCGCAACCCACTTTCAAAAAAGTCCTGTCCTCTCCCCGCACGTGTGATTTAATGTATAAAAAAGGGCCAAATTGTTCAAACGAAACAGGAAATCATCTCTTTCTTACGTTGTGCGGTTATCTGTCTCGTGAATATTCGTCTCGATCACCTCAAAATCAGCCTCCTCAGCAACGCCGGATGCCGATGCAGCACCATTATTGCCATTTCGATTCAAGGTCTGAAAAGGCCATTTCTGTGTCAAAAAGCGGCTCGTGAGGAAACGCATCACTGCCCTTATCAGCAGAAAAATTACAATAATGAGTAACAAAAACCGCAGCATGCCGTAATGTAATGATTGTGAGATTTGCTTATTAACGGCACAAACAAACCTCGAAGCTGTATTGTTCCCCTACTTCCCGGCGCCGGAAAGCCGGGACCGAAATTTTGCTTCATCGACATGAAACCTGAAAACCTCGACACCGTCAATGCAGACAACCGGAATATGCAACCCGTACTCCTGGATCAGTGCAGGAAACCGCGTAATGTCAGTAACTTCAAGATGAAACGGTATGTCCTCCATTACCCGGCTTACTATGACCATCGCTTTTTCACACAGCGAGCATCCCGGCTTTGTATAAAAAGTAACATTCTTTTCAGAATTTCGCCCAAGAGTCATTGCCCACCTGCCGTTTCGTCCATTCAAAAGTTCCAGATCCTTTTTCCTGATGCTTCACTACAACAAACCATCAACAACTCTCCTGCTCAACCTGCAAGCCCTTTTCTGCCCCCCAGACTTGACAGGACAGGACATCTCATTTCTTCCTGCCTGCGCTGCACGAGGGAAGCTGATTATTACTCTCGCGCGGACCTTGTCACGACATCTTTGCCGATCCTTGAAACAATCTCCTGCAGCGAGAAACACTCCTGTTCGGCTGTCTTGAGATCTTTCAACCCGTATGTCCGGGACTCCACCTCGTTGCGGCCTACAAACAGAGCATAAGCAGCACCTACCTTGTTAGCTTCACGCATCTGGGCTTTAATGCTTCTCCCGCCAAGATCCATTTCCGACCTTATCCCCGACCTGCGCAACGAATCGCAAACGTCAACGGCATAACTTTTCAGTTCACGATCCTGAAGTACAACATATACCTGCGGCCCTTCCGGCTCGATATGCTCAAGCAGGCCTTGCTTTTCCATGGTAATCAGCAATCTTTCCATGCCAACGGCAAACCCTACTGCGGGAACATCGGATTTACTGCCAAGCTGTCTTGCAAGACCATCGTAACGACCACCTCCTCCTATGGCATCCTGTGCCCCGAGTTCCGGGCTTACAACCTCAAAAGCTGTATGACAGTAATAATCCAGCCCCCTGACAAGCAAAGGGTCAATGGTATATGTTATGGCTTTCTGATCCAGATAAAGCAACACCTGATCAAACTCTCCAAGAGTCGGCGGACTCAGAAAATCCCGAAGTTTCGGAGCATCGGCAATGACTGCCTGAATATCAGGGCTCTTGGAATCAAGAATGCGAAGGGGATTTTTATCCATACGCTCTCTCAACTGCTCGTCAAAAAGAGAGGCATACGGTTCGAGATATTCTCTCAATGTTTTTTTGTAACGGGCACGGTCTTCAAAATCACCGAGAGTGTTTATCCTCAGCCTGAGCCCTGTCACTCCCAGAGCTGTAAAAACATGCATCATCATGCCTATAGTCTCCGCGACAGCCTCGGGAGAAGACGCCCCCAGCATTTCAGCACCGAACTGTGAAAACTGGCGCTGACGCCCCGCCTGCGGACGCTCTTTGCGAAACAGTTCAGCGATATAATACAGTTTGTGAATCGGAGAAAGGGCTAAAAGATTTCCCTGAAGACATGCGCGCATCACCCCGGCCGTCATCTCGGGACGCAATGTCACAGACCGCCCGTCCGGTTCAGGCTTGAAGGTGAACATTTCCTTACCGACTATGTCGGTTGTCGTCCCTATGCTGCGTTGAAAAAGTTCGGTATACTCAAAAACAGGTGTGCGGATTTCCTGAAATCCGTAAAGCCCTGCAACCCTGTGGATAACCCCTTCAACATGTTTCCACGAACTGATTTCGTCAGGAAATATATCTTTCGTTCCCTTCACCGCGCGGTATTGCAGCATAGTTACCGTTTTTACAAGCCACGTTGATGGTTTAAATCTGTGGAAAATCTTTTTCCTCTTCCCTGAACAGCTCAAGGACATCGGATGAAGCAAGTGCGGCCATCAGCTTCTCCCTGACATCCGCCCTTCCGGCAAGGCGGGTAATACGACCCAGAAACTTCAGGTGCTCTGCAAGCATCTCTTCGGGAGTAGCAAGCAGAAACACAACTCCAACAGGCTCGTTATCTATCGATTCGAAGTTAATCCTGTTTTTGAGCGTAGCAAGAGCAAGCACCGGAACTGATACCGCATCGGTTTTTGCATGGGGAAGTGCAATCTGTTTGCCTATCCCTGTTGACATCTCCTTTTCACGTTTCAGCACATCATGGCGCAGCTTACTGAGATTTTGCACGCCGGGGTGTGTGCCCGCAATCAGGAGCATTCTATCTATCACCTCAGCCTTGGTCGCCAGCTCAAGATTTAACTTTATGTATTTTTCGGAAAGCAAACCTTCAATCTTCATTATGACAGCAAACCTGATGTTGTCCCCGCAAAACCGGAATTGATCATTTCAAATTGCCCTGGCGTTGCCGGCGAGCCCGAACAACCGCTCAATACAGACAAAAGAAAAACGGCTTGTAATATACACAAGATTCCCTACAATCCAGTCACAACCTCAACGAAATACACATAGCAATACAGCAGCGGCGACATAAACATAACCGTATCAAAGCGGTCGAGAACCCCACCATGGCCCGGAATCAGCGAAGAGGAAT
>JAKSCY010000658.1 GCA_022360355.1 Chlorobiales bacterium | reverse complement strand
TCTTTCAAACCCCATACCGGTATCGACATGCTTTTTCGGCAGCGGATCAAGCGACTTGTCAGCCTTGCGGTTGTACTGGATAAACACAAGGTTCCATAATTCGATAACCCGATGATCATCAGCATTGACAAGACTTTTTCCCGACAGGTCATCGGTAAGATCAATATGTATTTCCGAACAGGGGCCGCACGGACCGGTTTCGCCCATTTCCCAGAAGTTGTCCTTTTCTCCGAATTTCATGATATGACCAGGATCGATATCGGTCTCCCTTTTCCAGATCTCCAGGCTTTCATCGTCATCCGTATACACGGTTGCGTACAGACGCTCTTTCGGAAGTTTCCATACCTCTGTAAACAGCTCCCACGCCCAGGCAATCGCCTCCTTCTTGTAGTAATCTCCGAAGGACCAGTTACCCAGCATCTCGAAAAAGGTGTGATGGTAGGTATCGCGCCCGACATCCTCGAGATCGTTGTGCTTTCCGGAGGCACGGATACATTTCTGCGTATCAACAGCCCTGTTGTAGGGCCTGGAACCCTTGTCAAGAAAGACATCCTTGAACTGGTTCATCCCCGCATTGGTGAACAACAGCGTTGGATCTTCCGCCGGTATCACTGGGGCGGAACGAACGATGGTATGCGCTTTCTGTTCGAAAAAATCAAGAAACGACTGTCGAATATCGCTGGACTTCATACGTTGTTTCGCTTTTCATGTTTATACGGGAAATAGACTGAAAGCCCCTTCCTGTCTGAATTTCACTGCGTAATGTAACAAAAAGCCTGGGATTTTCGCCAGGCAAACACTTGCTGTTCAAGTAGACCGACGATCACAGAATCACACAAACTTTCACCGGCATGCAGTTTTTCTTTTTTTCCACATCCGTCACTGGAACCGCATCATCCATAAAGACCATAATTCATGTTTTCACTTTTTTTTAATAAACTACGGGTCATCATTCAGCAAAAGGGGCACAAGATTAGTATGGATAAGCTTGAACACGCACTGGAATGGACTAAACAACCGGTGCCGGAAGTTTTGCAGGAACTGCATCCGACGCAGCAGAAAAAAGTCATCACCTATATAGAAGATATGGTCCGTTCAAAAACCGACGGGCTGGAAGAACTGTACCATGCGATCAGTATGATCGTCAAATACATCCCGCATTTCGTGGTCATCCCGCTGATGGTTGAACACATCAAACCGCAGATTGCCGCCGGGGTATGTAAAAAAATGAGCGTTGACCAAGCAACCGGCTACGCAAATGATCTGCCGCTGGAGTATTTCAGCCGGGTCTCCCGCCATATCGAAAACCCGCTCATGGCAGAAATCCTCGGCAAAATGAAAAAGCATCGTGCTCAAAAGTTCATCCACCACGAACTCCAGCACCACCTGCTGCATATGCTCGACATCGCAGAGCACCTCAACCAGCGCATGCTGGAAGTCGTTGCCAAGCTCGTCACCCTGCCAGAACACAACGACGATCTCGTCAACCATCCGCACAAAGGCATCATCGAGCAGCTGCGAAAACTGCAGTGATGATCAGCAACAGCTATTTCGCCGCCGTACCGATCTTTTGCCGGACCTTGACCGGGTAACCTTCATCCCCGCTTTTCCTCACGGGAACGGGCAGTGAAATGTCGACAGCTCCCGGCTCGAACACAAGCAGGATCGAAGAGCCTCCATAGCCGAAATGGCCTATTTCCTGCCCTTTTTCAATGTAATCGCCGGTTTTCACTTCGCTCCGGATAGATCCTACGCCCCAGAAACCGACCGGGATCATGGCGACGAGACCGAATTTTTCCGAGTCGATGATATAGCAAGTACGTTTATGCTTGGCCAGTTCGCGATACCAATCAACATGAGCGAAGTCATAGTTGTAAGAACCGGAGTACTCCCCGATCTCGACGACCTTTCCTGAAACCGGTGCGTGAAAGTGGTGATAATCCGTGAACCACAAGAGGATATCAAACACCTTTCCGCCGATGAACCGTTCAGCGTACGGGCTGTTGTTCAGCGTTTGTCGAATGTTTATCACATCCCTCTTTACCCTGAAATTCGAATCGAGGTCTTTTGCGTAAATCTCGCAGATCGAACCGTCGGCAGGAGACACGATGACCGAGGGATCGCCCTTCCCCCCGAGCGGTCTTACACCGGGCTTGAGCTTTCTCAGAAAAAAATCGTTGAACGTCCCGAATCCTTTTTCAGGGACCTTATAATCATCGATGTGTACGTCGGGATAGGTAATCCATTTGCCGAGAGTTGCCGACGAAGCCGGTGTTTTCAGATAATCCCCACGCGCATTGACGAATTCGATAAACCAGGAGCTAAAGATATTGTCGTCGAACAGAATCTCTCCCGCATCCAAATTTGCCAGTTCGTCGAACGGCCTGATGTATTTACCCGGAGCTTCGGGCAGCGGATTGTAAACAAGCCATGAATCGAAAAACGCGACAAAATCTCCGCTGGTCTTGCCATACCAGTACGATCCTTTCGGTACAATCTGCAATGCCTCCTCGATATGCTGTTTCAAGGATGGTGTGGTACGGATCAATTCCTTCAGATTTGAAACTGCCTCTTCATAGCCTGTTCCTGTCTTTTCCGTTTTTTTTGCCAAAGCATTACCGGAAAAGATCAACAGCCCTGTTATAAGGATGAATGCATACGCGAGTGTCGCCCTGAATGTTGATTTCAGCATGGTGAACTCCTCCTGATCTCACTATCGCCTTACACAAGGAAAACGCTTGTCTCAAAATCTCCAGAGCGCCCCAATGCAGGCAAGTTGTTCGTTACCGGAAAAACAAGAAAAGCACTTGCTGTAACATACGTATTTTCATTGAAATACAGGGAACGTATTCTCCTGCTGTCCATTGCCGAACTTCGCAGCCGAGCTGCCTTCCTACCTGCTGCACATATCAGATATCGCGGAGCATCTCGACTAACGCATGCTGGAAGTCGTTGCTAAACTCGTCACCCTGCCGGAACACAATGACGATTTTGTCGATCATCCGTGTAAAGAAGTATGTCTCTCCGCCCATTTTCCTGCTATACAAAGGAACTGCGTCTGTATCGTATATTATAAAGCTAACCATGCCCTAATACTCTCAGGTTCAGAGCACCTTTTTAAGGGGAGTTCAATCACTTAACCAAATCACTACAATGGCTAAGGATAACAGAAAACTGCAGGTACTTTATTCTGAGCTGGAACGAACAAGAAAAGAACCGAAAACACACCTTAAAAAACAACTGGAATTCGAGCATCTCATCGCCAACATTTCCAACAAACTCATCAACGTCACCATTAAGCAGATCAATCCGGTTATCGATGATATCCTGATGATTATCGGCAAACACGTACAGGCCGACCGGAGCTACATTTTTCAGTTTTATGACGACAACAACCTGATGGACAACACCCATGAGTGGTGTGCCGAAGGAATCAAGCCAGAAATAGCAAACCTCAAAGGACTGCCAACCAGCATCTTTCCGTGGTGGATGAAAAAAGTCAGAAAAAACAAAATCATTCACATTCCCGATGTCTCAAAGCTCCCGCCCGAAGCTGCTGCTGAAAAGGAGATCCTTGAGCGCCAGAATATCAAATCCCTTATTGTCATACCCCTGATCTCGGATACCAAACTATTCGGCTGCATCGGGTTCGATGCCGTCAGGCAGCATCGACACTGGCACTCGGAAACCATTGCTGTCCTTCAGCTCGCCGGCGGAATTATCGCCAATACCATGATGCGCAAACAGGCTGAACAGTTTCTTGAGGCTGAACTCGATCTAGCTTTGAAGCTCAGCGCTTCACAGTCTCTTGAGGAAACGCTTCATCTCTGCCTGGAAACAGCCATTTTGATCTCGGACATGGACTGCGGCGGCATCTATCTCGTCGAGCCATCAGATAAAAGCCTTTTGCTCTCCGCCCATAAAGGACTTCCTAAAGCTTTTCTCAAGCACTCCAGATCATATGCTCCGGACAGTTTCCACCAGCAACTCGTCATGAAAGGCAATCCATTATACAGCCGGTTCAGCAGCATTGAAGGCCTAAATATCGAATATGCCAGAAAGGAAGGGCTCAATGCCATAGCCATTTTGCCGGTCAAGTACAAAGGAGATGTGATTGCCTGCCTCAATGTGGCATCTCACCGACTGGAACATGTTCCGGAACCTGCAAAAAAAGCACTGGAAACCATTGCTTCTCATATCGGGGCCACAATCATGCAAGCCCGTCATGAGAAAGAAATTGCGGAAACCAAAAGAAACCTGGAAACCCTTTTCAACACTATTGATGACTATCTCTTTATTGTCGATGCCGATGGCAGAGTCATTTTCACCAACGAAACTGCCCGGCGCAATCTTCGTTACTCCGTAGAGGAAATATCCAAAAAGCATGTGCTTGATCTTCACCCGGCCGAAGAGCATGAAACAGCTACCAAGAACATTGCCGAGCTGCTGGCAGGCACCCGGAATATTTGCCCAGTGCCCCTGCAAACCAAGGAAGGCAGGCTTATACCGGTTGAAACGAAAGTTACCAGGGGGATATGGAACAACAAGCCTGTCCTGTTCGGCATCAGCCGGAACATTGCGGACAATCTTAAGGCCGAAAAAGCATTGCGGGACAGCGAAAAACGGTTTCGCGAGCTTACAGAACAGCTGCCGCAGCCGGTTTTTGAATGTGACCTTGAAACCCGGCTTACTTATGCAAACAAAACCGCCTTTCAACTGTTCGGCTATTCACCCGAAGACCTGGGAAAAAATGTTACTGCATTTGACCTGATCGTCCCTGAAAATCACCAGCTCTTGCACAACTGCCGGGAAAAGTTGCTTGTCGGCAGTCACCTTGAAATCCAGGAGTTCACAGCTCTTACCAGAAAAGGGAAAAACTTTCCGGCCGTTTTGTACTCAGCCGCTATCGTTGTTGATGAAAGCATAACCGGTTTCAGAGGTGTGATTTTCGACCTTACCAAACATAAGGAAATAGAAAATGCTCTCCGGGAAAATGAGCTGAAAAGACGCGTTCTGCAGAAATATGAAAACCTGTTGCGCAACATTCCCGGCATCGTGTATACCACCGACCAAAAAGGACAGATTGATTTTCTCCTCTCTCCGAAAACCCTGTCAATCACCGAATACAGCGCAGAGGAAATCCAGGCACTGCCCAAAGGTTGGCTCTCCCTTATCCACCCCGATGACCGAAAAAGCTACCAGGATGCATGCAGGAACATTCGTCATCATCCTGAACCGCTTATTCTGAATTATAGAATTCGAACCAAAACCGGTAAAGAAAAATGGATCGAGGACAGAAAAGCCCCTCTTATTTGTCATGAAGGTCACTGTATTGGCACGGATGGCATCATTTTCGACATAACCAAACAAACCATTGCAGAATCGGAAAAACATGAACTTGAAACCCAGCTACGCCAGGCGCAGAAACTTGAAACCATCGGGACGCTTGCAGGCGGAATCGCCCACGACTTCAACAACATCCTGACCCCCATCATGGGTTATGCAGAAATGTTGGAGCAAATGGTGCCCCCTGGAAAACCCATCGCAGACTATATTCATGAAATCCGGCATGCCTCTGAAAGAGCAAAAAATCTGGTCGAGCAGATTCTTACATTCAGCCGTATGGATGAATCTCACCTGTCATCAGTCAGCCTCGCCGCGATTGTAACCGAATCCCTGAAACTGCTGCGGCCTTCCATTCCTTCGACTATAACCATTTCAACCGATATCGATAACAAAACAAACAACGTCCTGGCCGATATCTCCCAAATGCACCAGGTCATCGTCAATCTTTGCGCGAACGCTTATCAGGCAATGGAAAAAACAGGCGGTAAGCTGACTATCCGGCTACGTCCGCTGTACCCTGATCCCGTACTTCTCAACTCACTCCCCGCCTTGCAGGACCAGCCATATCTGCTGCTGACCATCAGCGATACCGGCCCAGGCATGGACAGCAAAACCATGGGAAGAATTTTCGAACCTTTTTTCACAACGAAACCCGTTAACAAGGGAACCGGTCTTGGGCTTTCTGTCGTGCATGGCATCATTACACAGCACAAAGGAGTTATTACCGTTGTGAGTGAACCCGGCAACGGAACTGCTTTTCACATCTATCTGCCGCTTATCGATAAACCGGAAGCGACAAAAAAAACCAATTCGTCAGCTGAAACCAAAGCCAGAGGAAACTGCTCAATTCTCTTTGTTGACGATGAACCCTCGACGGTAAGAATGATAAAACCCATGCTGGAAAGCAAAGGCTATGATGTAACAACAACAACTTCAGCTTCCAAGGCACTCGATACAATACGTCGTAATCCTGACTCTTTCGACCTGCTCATTACCGATTTAACCATGCCCGAAATGACAGGAATCACTCTGGCCTGCAAAGCAGACCATATCATACCCGGTCTGCCTGTTATTCTGATAACCGGGTACGCAAATGATCAAAAGCTCCTGCAAAAAACAGATCTTACGAAGGTCCGGAAAATACTCCGAAAACCAATAAGTTTCACCCTACTACACACAGCAATCCAGCAAATCGTAGGGCAGAAGCAAAACAATCAAGGGCATGAACATCCTGATGATTAGCGGAACCTCTCACTCTTTCACCTTTCACACAATCCTCTCGACCACAACCCCAGAGCAAAGTATCATAAAGGCACCCCAATTCCCCATAAAAAAACCAAGACAGACTTCAAACTCAACGGAAACCCGGTTAATCGATTTTCGATGTATCACCATAACCGGCTACGAAGGTAATCAGGCGATCACGTAACCTTTGCTCTATCATGCAGTTGGGAAAAATCTCCAAAAACCGGTAAGTTTTTCACTGGGCAAAATAATTCAGGAGATTATTGAACAGCAACCTAACGCACAGTTATATGAAAATCCTGGTCATTGATGATGACAAAGCTGCCCTGAAATTCATCAGAGAAATCCTGAAACATGATGGATTTAACGTTCTTACAGCAGAAAGCGGCTATAAGGCATTCGAGTTGCTCGCACAGAACCCGGATGTTACGACTGTGATTTCAGACATCATCATGCCGGAACAGGAAGGCATTGAAATCATCAAAAACATCAAGTCGGAACATCCCCACATTAAAATTGTCGCCATTTCCGGTGGAGGAAAAATGAGCCCTGAAAGTTATCTTCATCTTGCCCATGCCGTTGGAGCTGACGCCACTCTGAAAAAACCGTTCGGGTACAGAGAACTGCTCAATGCTCTGCGGTACCTTTAAAAGCAAGAAAAAAACCGCCTCATATCAATACAAACGATACTATGAGGCGGCATTCAAGCGGATGCGCTCCAACCAAGCATCCACTCTACATCTCCCGAACGAGAGATCAATGGGCACCTCTATGTATTCCGCGATTCAATTGCATCGTTGATCCCGGCAGGTCGCGGGACTTCGGCCTCTGCGCTCCGTTCGCCTTGCATCCCGATGCAATCGGGACTCATGACAATAAAGAGAGGCGCCCTGATGTCATTACATCAATCGACCCAGCGGCCCTAAATCCAGGTTCAAATCCTCATTTTTCAAGCCAAAATAATCCTTGAGCTCATCCATTTTCTTCTCAAGAAGCAGCAGAGATTCACCAAGTCTTTCTACCTCTTCATCGGTCAGAGATCCGCCATCCAGCCTCCTCATGGCCTGCTTCTCCATAAGCTTTCGGATAAGTTCAATAAGCGTAAGTACCAACTTGGCCAAACCATGCTCAACATTTTCAGGGCTGACGTCAATATGCTTTGGCAACGGGTTGACGTCCGATAACTCTTCGACAAAAGCGTCAACGACATCTGAACCAACCAATACTTTGTTGTTTCTCTCCATAGCCCGGTTTTTGTGATTTTTCAGTTTTCACCGACAAAATTATACGGCGGCCATGGTCCGGTCAGCAAAAATCTCAATTCAGGATATACTCCCTGTAACACCTTGACTTTCGAGCAAAAAAAGCTTTTCGCCCCGTCCTCCACCAGGTAGTTACCACTAAAAACAACTTGACCTCTCGTTTCCACATCCTTCACGCTCATACTGCTAAGTTTTTGTAGTTCTTCATGAATGACATCAACAGTCTTCCGATTTACCCGTCTTCGTTCCTCATCTCCCCGATAGTCATAAAATTTTTGCAGCAAATATTCCCTTCCGTCTTTACATTGCTTTCCATTATTCGCGTTGTGTGCCTGAACACTTTTTTCCGACAGTATTTTAAGGCCAAACTCTTGTTTACCCCTTATTTCTTCCAATTTCTTTTTATAAAAAAAATAATGCTCCTGTAACAACTGCAACACTGCACTCTCATCCTGTAAAAATGTCCCAAACCTGCAAGGGAGTAACGTAAGCTTTTCATTGAGAACCTCAAGGGCCATCCCATACTCAATAGCCGACTTTTGATCAAATGCTAACCGTTCCTTGCAAACAGTTTCAACAATAGCAGCGATGTCCTTGTAAGTAACAGGATATAACGGCCGCATATTCAATTCCTTGGCAGAATGGCCTACAATTGCATACAAGCAAGTCAGCATCGGCTCTTCCTTCATACATGTTCCGGCTCTTCTGTCATACCCGGCAACTTTTTTTTGTTTTGCTCCATTGTTTCAACTGAACAAAGAAGAAGTTTCACTCCTAAATAAAGCAAATCAATATCGGCAACAGAGATGGTAACATCTCCGGCAATAACCACCCCTTTATTGAGTACTCTGTCCAACAATTCAAGAACCGTGACGT
>JAKSCY010000070.1 GCA_022360355.1 Chlorobiales bacterium | reverse complement strand
GGACAGCTTACAGAGAAGGTCCGCAGGAAGCCTTACTCGGTCGTGTTGATCGACGAAATTGAAAAAGCTCATCCCGATGTGTTCAATATTCTGCTGCAGGTTCTCGATGAAGGTGTCCTGACCGACGGGCTGGGCCGAAAGGTGGATTTCCGGAACACAATCATTATCATGACCTCTAATATCGGTGCCAAGGATATCAAGAGTATCGGAAGCGGTATGGGCTTTGCGTCCGGCGATGCAGCTGAAAGCAGTTACAAGTCGATGAAATCGACGGTGGAGGATGCACTGAAGCGGGTATTCAATCCTGAATTTCTTAACCGGATTGACGATACCATTGTTTTCCACCAGCTTGAAAAGAAACATATTTTCGAGATTATCGACATTATCTCGGGCAAGCTGTTCAAGAGGCTGCATGAGATGGGTATAGAGGTCAGCATTGATGATAAGGCCAAGGAATATCTGGTAGAAAAAGGTTATGACCAGAAGTTCGGAGCAAGACCGTTAAAGAGGGCTATGCAGCGAAATGTCGAAGATTCTCTTGCCGAAGAAATGTTGAAAGGCAAGTTTCCTGAAGGAAGTACGGTCAGGATTTCCTACGACGAGAAAAACGACAAGCTGAAGTTTGTGAAGGTGTCCGATACCTCGAAAAAGAAAAGGCAGAAGGAACCAATTGACGAAGAGCTGACAAACGGCAAGGATCAGTAAAACAAAAGGCAGCTGAGTTTCAGCTGCCTTTTGTTTGGTTACTCGTCACTACTTTCTATGGTTTCGGGTGATCCTTGACGGCTGCAAGGGATTGCTGGAGCAGTTCATCCGGTAGCGCGTAGTCTTCGAGCTTTCCCGACATGAATGCGTCATAACCCTGAAGATCCATGAGCCCGTGGCCGGACCAGTTCATCAGAATAACCTTTTCTTTGCCTTCTTCTCGTGCCTGGTTTGCTTCCCGGATGGTTTGGGCAATGGCGTGAGATGTTTCAGGAGCGGGAATGGACCCTTCGGTATGGGCAAAGAGCAACGCTGCCTTATAGCATTCTGTTTGCGGCAATGAACTTGCTTCGATCAGGCCATGCTGCAGTACATGGCTGACCAACGGTGCCATGCCGTGATACCGAAGGCCGCCGGCATGAATCGCAGGAGGGATGAACCCATGGCCAAGACTGTGCATTGCCAGCAGGGGAGTCATTTTGGCAACGTCTCCCGAGTCGTAAATGTAGGGGCCTCTCGTCAGTGTCGGACAGGCTTCCGGTTCTGTGGCAACTATGCGCAGATCTCTACCGTTGATTTTATCGTGAACGAACGGAAAGCTGATGCCGGCGAAGTTTGATCCTCCGCCTGCACACCCTATAACGACGTCCGGATACGCATTGATTTTCTCAAACTGTTTTTGTGCTTCGAGGCCGATAATGGTCTGGTGGAGCATGACATGATTCAGTACGCTTCCAAGCGAATAACGGGTATCCTCGCGCTGGACAGCTTTTTCAATCGCCTCGCTGATGGCAATACCGAGACTCCCGGGAGTATCCGGCTGTTCTGACAGTATCTTGCGACCGATTTCAGTAGTCTCGCTTGGGCTTGGGATACAGTCTGCACCCCAGGTTTTCATCATGATTTTTCTCAAAGGTTTCTGATCAAAACTGATCCGGACCATGTATACCTTGCACTCGATCCCGATGAGTTTGCAGCTCATGGCAAGAGCGCTCCCCCATTGTCCCGCGCCGGTCTCGGTTGTCAGGTATTTGATCCCGAACTCCCGGTTGTAATATGCCTGTGCGACAGCGCTGTTCGGTTTGTGACTCCCGGCAGGAGATACACCTTCGTTTTTGTAGTAGATTCTGGCCGGTGTATTGAGGGCTTTTTCAAGCCTTTTGGCTCTGTAAAGCGGAGACGGGCGCCAGAGCGTGAGAATTTCCCGTACTTCTTCGGGAATGGTAATCCAGCGTTCGGTGCTGAGTTCCTGTTCGATGATGTTCATGGGAAAAACCGGCGCAAGGTCTTCGGGCTTGATAGGCTGTCCGTTTGTCCCGACCGGTGGAAGCAGAGGGGTCGGCAGATCTGCCTGGATGTTGTACCATTGGCGAGGCATTTCATCCTCGCTTAACAGGATCTTGGTTGGTTCTGAACTCATGTGATATGGAGCTTGGTGAGCAAGACAAAGAAGGGGGAAGTGTCTGGATCGTCGGAGATATGCATGAACAAAGTTTTCATGTTGACCGGAAATGGTGCCGAAGGCGGGAATCGAACCCGCACGTCCATTGCTGAACACAGGATTTTAAGTCCTGGGCGTCTACCAGTTCCGCCACTTCGGCAATGTACTGCTGCGTAACGGGACGATCAATTTAATATCTTCACGGAAATTAGCAAAAGAACCGTCCGTTTGTTCATGTGTGAAATGTGGCAGTATACTGAACTCATCGGGTTTCGGAGTTGAAAGAGAGTATGGGAGCACTTTGTTACTTTTTATGGTTAAAATGATCGAAGCCTCCAATCGTTTTCATATCCACATTCATGCCGTAAATGTCGCAGAGTAACATGCTTTCCTTTTCCGGGGTGATCTTTCCTATAACAGTGATATCAGGGTGTGATGCTATGGCGGCAAACTGCTCTGTTTTCAGGGTGAAAAGAAGCTGGTAGTCTTCTCCGCCGGTCAGTGCGTAGTTAACTGCGTCTTCCTGGAACTCGTCTGCGATATGTCTGGTCTGTGAATGGATGGGAATCCGGCTTTCTTCGATATACGCTCCCACCCCCGAACATTTGCAGATATGGGCGAGGTCGGAGGCAAGACCGTCTGAAATGTCGATCATCGATGTAGGGACGATGTTTTGCTTGTGAAAGAAGTCGATGATGTCCATGCGTGCGGACGGAAGGAGTTGCCGGCGGATGGCTTCATCGTACTCACTGAGATTGCTCATGACATCGTTGTCATAGGGTTCTCCATGCTTTATATGTTCAAGCATGATGTTCTTTTCCCGCATGAGAACCCTGAGACCGGCAACTGCTCCTCCAAGGGAACCTGTTACACAGACAAGGTCTCCAGGTTGGGCTCCTTTTCGATAGGATATTTTTTTCTTTTCGACTTCACCTGCAACCATGACGGATATGGCGACTCCGGCCGAGGATGCCGATGTGTCCCCGCCTGCCAGGGCAGTGTTGTAAAGCCTGGCTGTTTCACTCATGCCGCGGTAAACAGTTTCGACAAATTCGATCGATGCTTTTGACGGAAGGGCTATCGAAACCAGAGCATAACGCGGTTTGGCATTCATTGCGCAGATGTCTGAAACATTAACGCTGATGGCCTTGCTGCCAAGGTGATGCAGGGGAGTGGTCAGCAGATCGAAATGAACATGTTCAAGCAGCAGATCGGTTGTTGCCAACTGTAGCACCGACTTTGAAAGCTCATAAACGGCACAGTCATCACCGATGCCTTCAATAAGACCGGGTGCGGCATCGAGCGTAGGTGCGGCAATCGCGGCAATACGGTCTATAAGTCCGAACTCGCCGATATCGGAGATAGGTTTAAACGACATTTTCTGTAAATTCAGTTTCGCGGTGGAAAAGACCGGCGCAGGATTATAGTATAGTTGTATGTAACATAGATAATTTGTTTTTCATATGGGTTTTTTTGATAAGCTCAAAATATCGAGGCTCAAGGAAGGGTTGGCAAAAACCCGGGAATCCATTCGTGATAATATATCCAGAATTACTCAGGGCAGGACAGACATTGACGAAGAATTTCTTGAGGGACTTGAGAATATCCTTATTTCGGCTGACGTTGGTGTTGAGACAACGCTCAGCATAATTGACAGAATCACCGAAAAAGCGGAAACCGAAACCTATCGTTCCGAAGATGAGCTGAACGGGATGCTGATGCAGGTGATGGAAGAGATGCTGCTGGATACTCTTGACACACATCCTGTAGATTTCGATGTTGAGCTCCCCGCAAAACCCTATGTTATTCTTGTTGTAGGGGTAAACGGTGTCGGTAAGACGACAAGCATTGCGAAGCTGGCGCATAACTATAACAGGGCAGGGAAAAAGGTGATCATCGCGGCGGCGGATACTTTTCGTGCTGCGGCTGTTCAGCAATTGCAGATATGGGCAGACAGGGCGGGTGTCCCCATGGTGAGTCAGGGGCAGAACGCGGATCCGGCATCTGTTGTATTTGATGCTGTCAGTTCCGCTGTGGCCAAAGATGCCGATGTTGTTCTTGTCGATACGGCAGGCCGTTTGCACAACAAGAGCCATTTGATGGAGGAACTTGCTAAAATCATGAGAGTGGCGAAAAAGAAAGTTCCCGATGCTCCCCATGAAGTTCTGCTGGTACTCGACGGAACAACCGGACAAAACGCTGTTTCACAGGCGACAGAGTTTACCAAATGTGTGAATGTTACCGGTTTGATTGTCACCAAACTTGATGGAACGGCAAAAGGAGGGATTGTGCTGTCGATATCAAGGGAGCTTGAGCTGCCGGTAAAGTATATAGGTGTCGGGGAAAAAATCGACGATCTCCAGGTATTTGACAGGGGACAATTTGTTGAAGCGTTGCTGGGGATGCCGGTTGGCAGCGGGCGGTAGTGGCAATTGGCAGAACACTTTCCTGTGTGTGTCTGTGTGAAGGGAGCAGGTAACGGGAAGGATGCGTGTCACCTGTTAACGGTTAATCAGCGGTGGTATTGTTCTTTCGAGTGCGGTGAAACATGAGTCAAGGTTGCTGACGCTCAGAAGATGGGTGCTGTTTCTGACGTCTCCAGCCCCGAGTCCCTGTGCAACGGTGGACGTTTCGTCAAGTGATGCTGCGAGGTGTGACAGAGCTGTTTCCAGTCTGTCAGGAGACCGGATGATGAGGAGCCTGACAATTTGTGCGTGTTGATTGTCAAGCAGGTAGTCAATATGCCAGTGAAGCTTTTTTTGCGAGGGCGGTTGCAAGCCCGGCCCGGCAAGGGAGTTTTTCTGGAAAAAGCGAACCATATGATCTCTCAGTTCATGCGGGGGGTTGCCGTTTGAGCGTGAGGCATGGCGAACGAGACGGCGGGCCAGAGGCATAGAGGCGGATCTGTTGCCGAGAGCCGAGCCGATGTATATATAGCAACCGGGTTCAAGAAGAAGTTTCCGGCCGCCGAGAAATTTTCCGAAAGCAATACTCAGTTCCTTTGAAAGAACTATAAAAAGCGCATATGTTCCCTGACGAAAACCATTGCCGAAACACGTTATCTGCATGGACGGGCGGTTATGGGTTGGTTACCGGGAAGTACCGGAATGGTTTATTTGCAATATACGAAAAGAGGATATGTCAGAATACGGGAACGGATCTCTCTATACAGAGCGCCGTTATGAAATGGTAGAACAGTTGAAACGCTACGGGATAACGAATACGAGGGTTCTCGAGGCGTTTCTTTCGGTCGAGAGACATCTTTTTTTCGATCACGAAAACAGAGACGCCGCCTATGACGATTGCGCTTTTCCCATAGGGTGTGGACAGACCATATCACAGCCTTATACGGTAGCATATATGACCTCTATGCTGTCTGAACGCTGTCCTTCCGGTAAGGTTCTCGAGATTGGCACCGGCTCAGGTTATCAGGCTGCGATTCTCGATTATATGGGCTATTCTGTGTATACTGTCGAGCGGATACCGGAACTCTTCAGGCGATCTTCAGCGATTTTCGGTGCGCTTGACCTGAAGATACATCAGCGTCTTGGTGACGGGACGCTTGGATGGGAGGATGAGGCCCCTTTTAACGGTATCATCGTTACTGCCGGGGCTCCGGATCCTCCGCCTACGCTTCTGGAACAGCTTGCGGAAGATGGGGTGATGATCATTCCGATAGGTGGCAGCGCAGGGCAGAGGATGACGGTGATCACGCGTGATGCGGATGCACTCCGGCATGAGGGGTTTCATGCATTTGCTTTCGTTCCTCTTATCGGCAGGGAAGGGTGGAGGGATGGATAGTTTGTCAGTCGGCAAGAGGAGAAAGAAAAGATCAATTCCGGTCTCCGATAGGAGGAAAGAAAGTTAACCATAGAATAACCAGAAAAAAATTGTTTTGACATGGGAGTTATATCCAGATTGCGGGAGAAAATGCATTTTGTTCTCTATGCTTTGCTGGCGGCGTTTCTTGCTCTTATTGTATTTGAGTGGGGAATGAATTTCAGTGGCTTTTCCGGAGGAGGAGCTCTGGCTGGAAAAGTTAACGGAACGCCGGTTGAGTATCGGCAGTATGAACAGGTTTATGACAGGCTCGTCGACAATTTCAGGAGCCAGGCTCCTCAGGAGGAATTGACCGATGTTGTGGAAAGAGAACTTCGTCAGAGGGCCTGGGACATCATTGTTAATCAGATCATCCTTGAAGAACAGTTTGAAAAATACAACATTCACGTTGCTGACGAGGACATACTTGCAGTGGTTGAGGGTGACAATCCGCCGATGGTAATCCTGCAAAATTTTATCAATCCGGAAACAGGTTCTGTTGATCGGGAAAAGCTTGACGAAGCAAGAAGGGCTCCGGAAAACAGGGATGTCTGGGTCAGGATAGAGGATATCATACGCAGGGAGCTTATGGTTGAGAAGTTGCAGCAAATCATCCAGTCGATGGCAAAGGTTTCCGATAGTGAGCTGGATGCGCTTGCCGAAAGAGAGTTTTCCGCGTTTTCCGCCTCTTTTTTTGTCGTTCCCTACAGTGTTGCAGGAGATGACAGCCTCTTTACGGTTGCTGACGAAGAGGTAGAGGCATACTACGATGAAAACAGGGAGTTTTTCCGCCAGGAACCGACCAGGTCACTGGACTATGTTATTTTTTCAGCCGTTCCGACAAGTCGTGACAGCCTGAAAATCAAGACCGAACTTGAATCACTGGCGGAAGACTTTGTCGGCACTGCTGATGACAGCGCGTTTGTGAACCTTCAGAGCGACCGCTCCGGTACATTTGACAAGTTATATACGCGGGCGGATTTCTCGGTTCAGGCAGGTGACGAGGTGTTTGGTGACGCCAGCCTGAAAGCAGGTGCCGTTATAGGTCCTGTTGCGGACAGAAATACCTACCGTCTGATAAAGGTGAAAGAAGTTTCTGAGGAAGGTGTTGTGGCAAGGGCTTCTCATATTCTGATTCCGTTTACACAGGGTGATGCTTCGGGTAGACAGGCGGCCCGCGGGCTTGCAGACAGAATTATACAGGAAATCCGTTCCGGAAAGAATTTCGCTGATCTTGCAAGGAAGTACTCAAAAGATCCCGGAACCGCAGCTAACGGTGGCGACCTGGGCTGGTTTGGAAAAAACACCATGGTTCCTGAATTTGATCAGGCCGTTTTCAATGCCGCCAAGGGAGCTCTTGTCGGACCGGTTGAGACACAGTTTGGGCTGCATATAATCAAGGTTACCGGTAAAGACAGCAAGGCCATCGCCTGTTCCGAAATTGTCAGGGATATCAGACCTTCGGGTGCCACACTTGAAAACGCCCGCCGAAAGGCTGCGGAATTCCAGATCGAGGCTGAAGAAAAAGGGTTTGACAAGGCGTATGAATCTTTCGGAAAGAAAAAGTATACAACTGGTCCGTTTTCAAAAGCAGGTATGATCCCTGAAATAGGCTATAACAATCTCATAGTGAGGTTTGCTTTCACTTCTGCGGAAGGTTCCATTTCCGATATTATTGAGACCGGTCCAGGGTTTCTTGTTATGCAGGTTGCAGGAAAAAACGATTCCGGATACAAGGCTCTGGATGCCGGGCTGCAGGATACCATCCGGGCGGAACTGATCAAGAGGAAAAAAGGTGAAGCGCTTGATGCAAGGCTCTCTGCCCTGCTGAAGCAGAAAAACGGCGACCTTGAAGCGGTTGCAGCGGCACTTGGTGGAGTTCAGGTGGTAAACGCGGATAATATCCGTCTCAAGGAGCAAACTGTTCCCGTTTACGGAAACGATATCCGGTTAATAGAGGCGATAACAGGTATGGATCCGGGGACGGTTTCAAAACCTGTTCCGGTCCGGGATGGAACGGCATTGATCGCACTGCATAGCAGGACATATCCGGATGATCCCGATCTGGAGTCAGAGAAAGCAAGGCTTCGCCCGATGCTTGAACGGGTAAAAAAAGAACGTTTTTTGCAGGATTATTTTGACGCCGAACGCCGGGCAGCGACAATTGAGGATATGCGGGAATTTTGAAATTACTTGTCACTTGCCACTGTTTCAGGAGCGTGGTCCGCATGAAATTTTTTCAGACAGTCCTTGATTGCCGATGCCGTTGGTTGGCTGAGGCATTCCTTTACCAGTTTTCTGGTTTCCTCGACTGTGAAGCGCCGGGCTTGTGATTTCAGTTGCGGGATATCGGCACTTACTACGCTGAACACCTTCAGCCCGCACCCTACAAGGAATGGTAAGGCAAGAGGATCCGATCCCATATCGCCGCATATGGATACTCTGCAATTATTTGCGCAGGCAGTGGTGATTGTCTTGTGAAGCTGACGGATTATAGCCGGATGAAATTTATCGAAAAGGTCCTGAACGATTTCGTTGTTTCGGTCGACTGCGAGTGTGTACTGTGTCAGGTCATTGGTTCCTATGCTGATAAAGTCAACCGCTTTTGTGATTTCATCGATAATCTCGACTGCGGCAGGTATTTCGATCATTGCCCCGAGTTCCGGTTTCTTGAAAGTGACTCCGGACTCTTCAAGGAGAGCTATATGTTTTTCAAGCGAGTTGCGTATAGAGATGATTTCGTCGAGCGACGAAATCATGGGCAGCAGAACCTGTATGTTTCCCCACTGGTTGGCCTTGAGCAGGGCAAGTAACTGGCTGTCGAGAATTTCAGGTACGTCTATAAGGATTCGTATTCCCCTCCACCCGAGGTTCGGGTTGGGTTCGCTGATCGGAGAATAGATCAGTTTGTCCCCTCCAATGTCGAAAAGCCGTATGACAATCGGAGCAGGGTTCAATGCTTCCGCCATTTCACTGTAATATGCCGTCTGCTCTGCTTCTTTTGGTGGTTTAGTGCTGTCGATGAACAGATTTTCACTTCTGAACAGCCCAACCCCTTCTGCGCCGGCAGAGCGTATGGAAGGGATTTCCTCCTTGACATCGATATTGGAATAAAAATGCAGCCGTATGCCGCACTTTGTAACAGCCGGTGCACTTGCAAGCTTGCAGGCAGCAGCTTCCATTCTCGATTCTGCAGCGATTTTGTCCTGAAACTGCCTGACCGTATCTTCGCCGGGATGAACGATTGCCGTACCGTTTCCACCGTCGATAACAAGGGGATCTCCCATGGATATCTTTTGGGTGAAATTGCTCAGACCTACGATGATCGGGATGTTCAGTGATTTGCAGATAAGGGAAATATGGGAGGTTATTCCCCCTGTTTCGGTAATGAAGCCCTTGACACTGTTTCTGCTGAAGAGAATGATATCGGCGGGAGAGAGGCTGGTTGAGACGATTATCATGCCTTCCGGTATCTTTGACTGCTGTTTCTGGTTATGCAGGTTTCTGATAATCCGGTTTTTTATGTCGACAAGGTCCTGTGCCCTTTCCTGGAAAAACAGGTCGGAAGATTTATTGAAATGTTCAAGGTAGTTGTCAAACTCCTCGTCGATTACCTGCTGGACAGGTTTCATCTCTTCGCGGATCCGCTTTGTGATGTTGTCGATCAGTACCTTGTCGTGCAGCAACATGATCTGTGCCTGAAAAAGATCTGAATAGGCTTTGCCGAGTTTCTGGGTTGTAACCTGTTCAATTTTTTTCAGTTCTTTTTCTGAACGCATAAGCGCATCGAGAAACTTGTCTGTCTCATGTTCAACGCTTTCCGGGGCCAGCTCTTCAGAGGGGTTTTCAATCGTATGATTAACAAAGAGATATGCCGGCCCGATGGCAATACCTTTGGAGGCTCCTATGCCATGGAACAACTGTTCTTGTGACTGATTGCCTGAGGGGGGTTGTTGATCATTCATAACGTGCGCATAAAAATTGTAAGGTCGTTACTTGCCACTGTGATATTGTTTAGAAAGGTGCATCATCAGGTGCAATAAATGAGTCCGGTGCCGGTCCACCTGTTCCGGGCGGCGGTGGCGGTTCCGGTAAAGGGGGCTGGATTTGCGGAGGAGGCACCTGGGACGTACTGTCTGAGCCATTGGACTCGGGCTCCCCATAATTGTCGGCACTGTAGACATTGGTCGTGGAAAGAAAACGCCCGTAGTTTTTCAGGAAGCGAAGCCGTATCATACCTACAGGGCCGTTTCTCTGCTTGCCGATGATAACTTCAACAATATCCTTGGTTGACGTGCCGTCGTCAAAGTTTTTCAGGCCAAACATTTCCGGTCGTGAAAGAAACATGACCATATCGGCATCCTGCTCGATCGAGCCGGATTCCCGCAAATCACTGAGCTGTGGTTTTCTCTCGCCGGAACGCTGTTCTACGGATCGGTTTAACTGGGCAAGCGAGATGACAGGGATGTTGAGTTCCTTGGCGAGAGCTTTCAATGAGCGGGATATCTGGGCAATTTCCTGCTCACGGTTCGATTTGCCGTCCCGGACGGGAGAAACGAGTTGCAGGTAGTCAACCACTACCATGCCGATATCATGTTCCTGTTTCATCCTCCTTGCCTTCGCCATCAGCTCCATGATCGAGATTCCCGGTGTATCGTCTATAAAAAGTTTCGATTCGGCAAGGGCGTCCATGCTGTTGATGATTTTACCCATCATTTCCGGAGTTATTCGCCCTGTTCTGACAGCCTGGGACTCGACATATGCCTCGGCACACATAAGCCGTATGGCGAGTTGAATTTCAGCCATTTCAAGGCTGAAAAACAACACAGGTTTATCGAAGTCCACCGCGGCGTTTCTTGCAAGGGCAAGAGCAAAAGCCGTTTTACCTGCCGATGGTCTCGCTGCGATGATAATGAGATCGGAAAGCTGGAATCCTGCCGTGAGCTCGTCAAGTTCCGAAAAACCGGAGGAGACACCGGTAACCGATGTCTGCGATGAACTCAGAGTCTCCAGCATCCTGGTCGCGTTTTTCAGCAGCTCCTTGATGTTCGAGGCTTGTTTTTTTATTCCAGCCTGGGATATGCTGAAAAACTGTTGCGAGGCAAGTTCAACAAGATCAAAAACATCTGTCCCCGAGCTGTATGCAGCATTGGAGATCTGCGCCGAAATGGAAATAAGTCTCCGGTAGAGGTGCTTTTCCTTTGCGAGCTTTGCGTAATATTCAATATTTGCGGAACTGACAACCTTGTTGGTGAGCTCGGCCAGGTATTGCCTGCCGCCGACATTTGCCAGCTCGTTCATGCGCGACAGCTCTTCGCTGACTGTGATAAGATCAATAGCCTGACGTTTTTGATAGAGCTCAAGCATTGCCTTGTAAATAAGCTGGTGGCGTTGCTCGTAAAACACCTTTTCCCGGCTCTCCCCGTAAATCTGTATGACCTGTTCGACAGGTTCTCCTTCAAGCAGGATACAGGCAAGTACCTCCTGCTCGATCTCGGTAGAGTAAGGCGGAACCCTGCTTTCCTGCGAAAAGTCTATATCCCGGCTCAGGTCGACCTGGGGTTTGGCTGTTCGGGTGGCTGTTTGTTTCATGTCAGGACGTCCGCGCTGTCTCTCCGGCTTCTTTTTACTTGCTTTCTAACTTTGTAATGTATCATAATGGCTCCGCAGCATCTTTACATCCTCCCAACAATGGCGTTTCCAGTTCGGATTACGCAAAAGGGCTGCAGGATGGTAAGTTACGATGACATCGTAGCCGCTCCATCGAATAATCTTTCCCCGAAGGTTTCCCATCGACTGTTTGTTATCCAGAACGGTGTTTGCGGCAACCCTTCCCAAAAGCAGCAGAATTTTAGGTTTAATCAACTGTAACTGTGTTTTCAGCCAGGGCATGCAACACTCTATCTCATCAGAGAGAGGATTCCGGTTCTCCGGCGGACGGCATTTGATGATATTGCATATGAATACATCATCCCTCGAAAAGCCGATCGCTTCAAGTATTTTATCAAGAAGCTTTCCGGAACGGCCTACAAAAGGCCGGCCCTGTGCATCCTCTTCTGCCCCGGGAGCTTCCCCTATCACTACAATTTGAGCTTCAGGATTTCCTTCTCCAAATACAAAATTGGTACGGGTTGCAGCAAGGCGGCATCTGGTACATTTTTTTGACTGTTCATAAAGATCGCTTAAGTCCCGGAATTTAGCCGGAGATTCTTTTTGTGTACTTGCGGAGCTGTCATTCTCGAACAGAGATCCCTGCATTATCTTTCAGATAGTGACGAGTGACAGGTGACAAGTAACAAGCAAGGACAGAATTCAATCAGCTTGTTTCAAGTGACTTATGGGCACCTCTATTAATTTGCTACGTGACCCGAATACTTCGTTGGTCGGTGCTCGAAATCCTCATGTACTCTGTGTACACTCCGGTTTCTGCGCTCCGTCCGCTTTGTCTTCAGGTCGCTCACGACAATTAATAGAGGCGCCCTTATCATTCCCTGTATCATTCGTCTGATTTCAGTTATTGTGTTGAATTGACTGTTGATATCAGAATCGGAAATAAAGTGTAATCGTTTGGCGAGTTCAAGCTGTTTTTCCACTTCAGCAGAGTACCTAAAGCCATATAAAGAAACTGCCTGAATTCTTTTTTGCCTTGTCGGGTAGCACCCTCGGAAATATTTGATGGTATGGAAACCGATGCTCGCCGCAATTGTGCTGCCAAACCGTATTTTTCTTCGGGTGGAAAGCTCTTTGTCAATTTATAGATCTCTTCGACAAATGACATGGACTTTTGCCATACGGTCAAATCTTTATGTGATTTCACACCTGTCTTTTCTTGCTTGTCACTCGTCACTTGTTTTCTTGTCACTACTTATGAGTTCTTCAATGGCATCGAGCATTTTTTCTGCAGCTTCCTGTTTGCTCAGCAAGGGCAGTTCCCGGATTTCGAGATTTTTGTCTATCAATGTCAGTATGTTCGTATCGACTTCGAATCCTGATGTTTTACCATCAAAGGTATTGTAAGCGACAAGGTCAAGTTTTTTCTGTTCCAGTTTTTCCTTTGCATTCCGGAGATTTCCAGCTGTTTCGAGGGAGAACCCGATCGCAAGCTGATGTGGCTTTTTCTGTTTTGAAAAACCGGCAAGAATATCAGGATTTTTTACAAAGCTGATGCCCATGGTCTCGTGTTTTTTTCTGATTTTGCCGGAGGCCGCCTTGGCAGGTCTGTAGTCAGCCACGGCTGCGGCGCCGATAAAAATATCGCAGGAGGCATGGTGTTTTTTTGCCTCACGGTTCATCTCTGCTGTGCTTTCTACGTCCAGGCGATTGACTCCATGCGGCGTTTGCAGGTGCACCGGACCGGAAACCAGCGTTACCTGGGCACCTCTTGCTGCCGCTGCTGTTGCAAGGGCAAAACCCATCTTGCCTGAAGAGTAGTTGGAGATAAAACGCACATCGTCAATCTTTTCTCTTGTCGGGCCGGCGGTGATGACAACGGACTTGCCATGGAGTTTCGAGTCTTGTTGGTTGCTTGCGACAGCAGCAGCAATCATTTTTGCTATTGTTTCAGGCTCGGGCATTCTGCCCGTGCCGCACTGGCCTGACGCAAGGTCTCCGCTTTCCGGATTGACGACAGTGCATCCATTCTGCGAGAGCCAGAAGAGGTTCCTCTGAACAGACGGCGAGGAAAACATTTCCCCGTCCATAGCGGGGAAGATCAGTTTCGGTTTGTTGGGGCGAAGTGTTATAAAAGAGGCTGAAAGCATATCATCACACATGCCCGCCGTAAGTTTTGCGATAGTATTTGCCGTTGCAGGTGCTATGACATATGCGTCAGCCCACTCGCCCATGGTGATATGCCGGGTCCAGTCGTCTTTTGCAGAAAACAAGTCAGGAAAAATATCCTTACAAACAGGTTCCTGTGACAGGGTCGAAAGGGTAAGCTCTGTAACAAACATGGTTGCGGCCTTGGTGACGACAACACGCACATTGGCACCCTGTGTTTTCAGGAGCCGTATAAGCAGCGGTATCTTATAGGCGGCAATGCCTCCGCAAATACCCAGCAGTATGTTTTTCCCTTTCAATGACATTGCTATGTATGTTCGTCCTCGATTATCCAAGACATTCGGTTGCCGCCGAGAGAGCCGCTGCCGAATAACATTATATCTAACTGACCCCGAGACCCGATTCCGACCCCGATTTCCGATTCAAGTCCCGGTGTTAATTTTCATCAAGTATGTATTCGTTTGCATCCTCCTGAATCGAGTATCCTCTTCCGCCCAGTTTCGTCAGCATTGCTACAATTCGATCAAGTAACTGTTTGCCATAGGTATTATTATCACCTGAAAGAGCGCCACATACCTCAAGAACATCCTGAATTGCAGCGCATTCCAGTGCCGAGCCACGAGCTATTTCGAAAAACCTTCTTCGGTCACCATTTGTAGCTTTACCATTACCTTCTGCAATGTTCAGAGGAATTGCTTGGGAAGCCCTTAATAGCTGTTCTTTAGCATTTCTGTGACCCTTAAGTTTTTCACAAAGAAGGTAAGACCACCTGACATACTCAAGGGCAACACGATAAACGTTCAGTTGTTCATGTCCAAAACTCATACCGTTAAGTTGTGTTTCTTTCGGAGTTCGCCGTCGGCGTCGGAATCGGTATCGAACACTACCGCAATCCATTCGATCCCGAGACCCGATTCCGATCCCGATTTACGACAGGGAGAACAATATACCAATGTACACGAATCCTGTTAAAATGCCCGTGCTGTTCCTTGAATCCGGGTATTATTTGTCCTTGCCGTTTCCGAAGACCCTGTTCCAGAACTGTTCCCAGCTATAAAAACGTTCCCTGTATGACAGGCTGATCCCGAAGGTTTCCTTGGGCTCAAGCAGGTTTGTGGTTGTTACATCATTACCGAAAAGGCCATACGAACGGTAAGCCTCAAAAAAAAGCTTGGGATTGATGCGGTATTCAAGTTGCTGACTGTTGCCGTAATAATCGAAAAGCGCGGTTTTTCTTATGTCCGGGCTGCTTCCCGTTCCGATGAACCGGACTTTTCCTCCGGTTTCCGGAACAAGGAACGCTAATGAAAATTCAAGGCCGCTCAGTGATCCCTGTTCATCGAGTCCGACATTTACACTAAAGCTTTCAAAGCCGGCAGCTTTTTCCACAAACTGGGAGATCTGCGAAGAAAGCAGCCCGGTTCCCGCTGACAAGCCTACGCTTGAGAACGGGACATTGCCGAAACCACCCCGGCTGCCGGGGCGGATATACCATTGTTTTGTAAGGAGCAGTGAAACAACATTGGGTTCGGCATTCGGGTCTATTTTACTGTTCTGGTTCCCGATCATGTTTTCGGAGGAGTACGGCTGGGAATCATCGTTGAGATAATAGCCCATCTGCACATCAGGGGTGTTCAGGGTTCCCTGTATGGCAAGCAAGAGGCGTACGTTATCGCTTTCACCTGTCTCGGCGTTCGAGGCGTTGACATATTTTCTGCCGAAAAGATTTTCCATGACGCCGCTTCGTATATCGACGTTGTTCCAGACGATTCTGCCGCCGTTGTCGAGGTCGAAGTTGGTGTTCGAGAACCTGTACTTGCCTGAAGAGATATCCACAGACCCGAACAACCGGTAGCTTTGCTGGCGCTTGTTGACGTCAAGCGAAAGGTTTTGCAGGATGGTTTCAAGCTGCTCGCCGCGTGTTCTGTCAAATATCATGTTGTAGTTCAGCGGAGCAGCGCTTTTTAATCGAAGGTTCCGTATCTGAACTATGTCTATAAGAGTATAGTAGAATTCAGGGTTTTCCGGTTGTACAACTTCTTCAGAACGGGTAGTGTCGGCGGGTTGGGGATAGCGGGGGGAGAATTCAATAAACCTTTCGGCACCTACATACTTGGCGCTTTCATTTGAACCCGTTCTGTACAGAGTGAAGTCCGCATCGGTAATCAGCAGGTTTCCGGTAAGAACGGGCTGGGTGGTATCGCCGTAAAAACGAACTCTGTTCGATGTCCCGATAATCGTTCCGAACGAGGATTCGTCTTTCTTGTCCTGTTTGTTGAAAAGCAGAAGATTTTCAAACGAAGCGGTCAGATCGATGGTTGTTGCTTCGAGGTTCTGGATGCCGGCCGAACCGCTTATTCTGCCTGTGCCTCCACGATCATCCTTGATAACAATGTTCCTGAAATCAGCCTTTTCCGGTGTAATCGCAAGCGAGCCGGAAAGACGGTAGACCGTTTCAGTCGGTGTGACGGTTATTTCTGTGTCTTTCAGTGTCGTACTGAAACTGATATTCGGGTCCGGAGTTGTTCCACTCACGGTAAGTTTCGCAGGAATAGTTCCTTCCGCTGTGTCGAAGAAAGGCAGAAGCAGCTCCAGAACTCCTGCTGAAAGATGCTCAGAGGAACATGAAACTGAAATCGGCTGGTTGTCGGGAATGAAATAGCGTGGAGGCGACCAGTTTATCCTGAGCGGTATCGATGCGGTTGCCCTGATGTCGTTAAGCGGTTCGGGGGACAGGCGTCCGGTTGTAAGGTTGGCCCGAAGACGCTCTCCTTTATGGGAGGCATCAAGGTTGAGAGTTCCAATAACAACATCATCATAGACGAGGTCCCGTCCGGCAAGGTTCATCGAAGCTGTTTTTGCTCCGGGAGCGCCACTGACACGAAGCGAGGAGGATATTGTCCCTTCAAGCACTGCTCCGGGAAGGAAGATTTCAAGCTCTTTCAGGTAAAGATCTTGTATGCTGCATTCGAAAAGACCTGCCAGTTCATTGCTGAGCAGGCCTTTACAGGTAATGGCCTGTTCTTCCTTACCCAGTTTCAGCCCATGTATGCGCGTGTAGTTTCGGCCGACATCGATCCGGGCTCCCCTGTTGACGGCCCAGGTTCCGTCCGGACCCGTTATGGTCAGGTCATTAACCGACAGTTCATACAGTTCATTGCTTCGGAGCGCAGTTATATTTGCAGCCAGCGATTGCCTGATTTCAGGTATTGTCAGGTTCAGGGATGCGTCCAGGCGCGAGTTTCCGTAAACCATTTTCAGTGAAGCCTCCTCGATATTGCGTTGCACTGTCTGTAGCGACAAGGCGTTTCCATCAAGAGATGCCTGGTTGAATCCTTCTTTGTTGTATGTTGCTTCAACCTCCAGATTGGCATTTCGCATCGAAAAATCTTTTCCACTGTTTAACCTGCCGATGGTGATTGAAGAGGTGAAATGAAGCGAGCCGTTGCTTCTGTACGATTTTCCCGATGCTTTGGCGGTAAGCTCATATCCTTTAACCGGAAGAAATAATGCAAGTGGGGAAATATTTCGGACAGTGAGGCTGTATTGTGCTGAGAAATCCCTGTCAATGTTGTCTGCAGGGAGAGCGCTGCGTGAGGATCTGTTCCAGATATTGTTCTTTGCCGCTTCACGGGCTGCCGATACAGCAGTGAGCCTGATGCCGGAGAGAAATTCCCTGAAAGTATAGTGTCCTTCAGCGCTGAAATCAAGAAAATCGCTTTTGAGCGCAACGCTTGACACCGGTGATTT
>JAKSCY010000800.1 GCA_022360355.1 Chlorobiales bacterium | reverse complement strand
TTCCTATCTCAGGGTTAACTCGGATATGATTGTTCTTGTTAAAGCCGAAACTCCCGGTGTTCCAGAGGCTCGTGATATTCGGGTCGATCATTTCGGGTTCAGGCTTCCAACTGATTCGGAGGTGGATGAGTCCGCCGATTACCTTGAAGAGCAGGGTATTCACCTTGTCACGAGGCCAGCTCAGCGCAGGGAGGGGAGAGCTTTTTTCGTGATGGATCCAGACGGGAATCTTATTGAGTTTTACTCGATGAAATCAAGGGAACTTGATGCTTCAGAGAGCGCTATAGACAGCAGTTCTACTGATGAGCTTGCTGCTGCAGCCAGGAAAAAAATAGCTGCGGGAAGTTCCGGTAAAAAAACCAGGCGGAGCAGAAAGTGATGCAGGAGGGCTTGAGGATTTTTGTTTTCATTGTTCCGGCATTTATCATTTCTTTGCTGTGGGTCTCCCTGAGTGGGATCTATGTGTATAACCGTTACAACTTCTGGGTGGGTCCGCTCAACATTACTCCCGTCCTGATGTGGACCGCCGGGCTCACGTTTGTTCCGATGCTTGCCAGGAAATTCAGTCTAAAAACAATGCCCAGGGTTGCGGCAATGTATTGGTGTGGATTGATTGTTGTCGAATACATAGGATATTACCTCCTTGAAATCCGCAGGATCGCCGGTGATCCTGGAATCTTTGGATCAGCCATTATTCATATTCCACTGTTTGCTTACCCCTTCTATATTCTGGCAGGCCCGTTTTTTTACTGGCTGACCCAAAAGTACTGTTAGTCTGCATTTCCGCTTGCAGGGAACGTTTGCGCTTTTCAGATCACATGTATATTGCTGCTTTTCAATGAAAGGCAGGAGTATTTCGCTTTCCTGTTTCAATGTTTTGTCCTAATACGTACATTTTTATAGAGTGAGGACGTTGCAAGTGCCGATCCCGTGGCAATTCCCGTTTCGGGGAAAAAGCAAACAAAGGGAAGATGGAGCAAGAATCAATTAAAACCGCTGTCACGATATTCGAGGAGGAAATAGCCAGGCTTCGCAAACAGGTTGAAGAATGCAGGAAACGTACCGGATTTTGTGTCAGCGGGTGTGATCCAATAAAAAAAGCAGCATCTCTCGGCGGGATACAGCATGATCTCGAGGTATGCAGTCGCGGTCTTGAAGGGATTATGGAGGCCCTGAATTCTTTGGAGAAAAAAAGACAGGAGCTTCAGGTGTTTTTTTCTGAGACAGTTTCTGTGCTGGAAAAAAACCTCAGGGAGCCCCCTTCTGCAGGGGCAGAAAAGTTTTCACCATCGTCCATCAGTCCTCTTGCATAAGCTGCGTGTGGTATGCTCAGCCAATGTCGTTGTTCAGGATCGCGGCCTTTATGATTCTGTAGAGAGAATCTTTTCTGCTTCCCGGAGTTGCTCCACGGTATTAATACCCTTGATTTCATCAGCATTTGCTGTTTTGTATGCGCTTACTTTCTTCCCTTTATCGAAACAGATGGAAAAAACGTCGGTAAGGTAATATTCGTGCTGGGCGTTGTTGTTGTTGATTTTTTTCAGGGCGTCGAAAAGGACATCTGCCCTGAATACATAAACACCCGAATTGATCTCCTGCACCAACAACTCTTCGGATGACGCATCTTTATGTTCGACGATCTTCGATACACCATTGCTTTCACCGTTGCGTATAATTCTTCCGTATCCGGACGGGTCCCGCAGATCTGCAGTAAGCACTGTGGCTGCCGCATCTTCCATACGGTGGCATTCAATAAGCTGCCCGAGCGTTGCGATAGTTACAAGCGGCGCGTCACCGGAAAGGATGAGAATATCGCCCTGAAATGAATGAAGAGATTGTTCAGCCTGCATAACAGCATGGCCTGTGCCAAGCTGGGGTCTCTGAAGAGCCCATTCAACCTGATATTGTTGTGTGGCATGTTTGACTTTTTCGGCCTGGTGGCCGACAATCAAAACAATTTTTTCCGGATCAAGAGCGCTGGTTTTTTCAAGAACATACTCAATAACAGGACGCCCGTTTGCCTTATGCAGCACTTTGGCAAGATCCGACTTCATTCTGGTGCCTTTGCCGGCGGCCATGATAATGATTGCTAAGGACATACAAGGAGAGTCAAAAATCAAAAGTAAAAGTCGGCTGCTCAACAGGTCAGCAACCTTGATCTTTTTACAATGGTTTATCCTCTTCACCAACCAGATGTCGGCGTTTCGGGTTATTGTGTTTGTCAACGATGAGGATCATGGGTTTAAAGGATTTTGCTTTTTCAGCTTCAATTTCTGCAAAAGCCATGATAATTATCCCATCACCCGGCAAAGCGCATCTTGCCGCAGCACCGTTCAGTTGAATTTCCCTTGAGCCGGGCTTGCCTTCGATGATATATGTCTCAAAACGTTCGCCGTTGTTGTTGTTAACGCAGAGGACTTTTTCATTGGGAAGCATGTTGGCAAGCTCGAGCAGTTCACTGTCTATGGTAATGCTACCCTCGTATTCGAGGTCTCCGCTGGTTACAACAGCGTTGTGAATTTTTGATTTCAACAGATGTAATCTCATCGAGATGAAAAACGTTTAACCGGTTTTGCTATTTCAAATTATATATCCCTACTCACCGGGACTAATGATTTTCCCTTGTCACTGTTGCCGCTGTATATCGGCTTCACCGCTTGCTTTAAAAATGGTATAGTTTTTCAGGGATTCATCGCTTTCAAAACCGTAACCCCTGATGGTTTCACTTTGTTTATGTATGGTTACATACTTGTCCGACCAAAGCCTTTTTCCCTTTTCAAACCTTTTTATGTAATCGGTCCTTACAACTGTCGAGTCTCCGGATGTTATAACAACATTGTCAAAAGCTTCCATGTCGTTATTATCGTATACAGTCCCTTTATCTGCTGTGAGAGTGGATGAAGGGTTTGCAGTCTCGTCGAAAAAAGTAACCGTGAGTCCTTTATCAAGGTGACGGGTGATTATATCGTTTTTTTTATACTCTGCAAAATGACCCGCGGTTACTACGGCATGGACCCTGTCCTCCTTGAATATCTTCATGCTGACGTTCCAGCTTTCCTGAAGCGGTTGCTCTTCACCAAGAAATCTGGTATCGGCTGCACGTTTGTCTGTTTGTGACTCGGCACAGCCGGCACAGAAGATCATGAGGCAGCATCCAAGAATACGGGCAATAAAACGCGACAAGAGCGTGAAGGGTTATTTAAGCTGACTGATGACCTTGAACGTGATGTCTGCGGATGGGTTTCCGTAGACCATTGCCTGCTTGTCAATAATTACCGAAAAACCCTCTTTTGCAGCCACAGCTTTCACTGCGTTGAGGATTTTCTGACGAATAGGTGCGAAGAGTTCAGCCTTTTTCTTGTCGAGGGCACCTCCCGGACCGAATTTTTCCATCTGATATTTCTGGATACCTTGGTATTTCAGGCTGAGGTCTTTTTCCTTCTGTTCTCTTGCGGCCTTGGAGAGAGAGCTTTTCTGTTTTTCATAACTTGCGGCCGCTGTCTGAAAACTCTTTTTAAGATTATCGAGACCTTTTTCCCACTGAGTTCCTGTTGCTTTAAGTATGTTGTCAGCTTTCTTTTTTTCGGGCATTTGATTGAGAACCTTGGCAACATCGACAACGCCGGTTTTCTGTTCGCCGGTTGCTGCCTGTGCACCGGGAACAGCGGCAAGGAAACTTAAAATAACGGCAATGATCATAGTGCGTGACAGTGACGTAAACGCTGAATTTCTGGACATCATTTTCATAACTGAATCTCTTGTTTTGGTTGAAATAATACCGTGTGGTACCTCCCTTTCACGGTTTTCAAAAGGTAATAATTCCCGTATAAAAAACTATACCGCTTGTTGGTCCGTGGCAGGGTGGAAACAGATTGAAGCAATGTGTATATGCTGCTTACCCGTATGACGTCAAATCGTTCAGGAACATGTGCGCGAAACAGCAGGCTCCATTTTTTGCAAATATAAATGTTTCTGTGGCTGATTGCAGCTTCACCTCTGTAGCCGCTGCTGCTGGAGCTATGATGTTGTCCGGGAGTGTATGAACGGTAATGAAAGATGGCAGCAGCGGGAATTTTTCACCGGTCTCCTGTTACTTTTTGTTGGTGGAATGTGAGATGCATGATTCTGGTGTCAGATTATTTTTCGAAACATTTGCCCAGGTTGCTGTTCTACCAGTTGCTTAAGTTCCAGCTCAAAAAGATGAACGAGCAAGGTTGAGGGGTCCATTGAGATTTTATCGGCCAGTGTGTCTATGTGTACAGGTTCGTTATCCATCTGATCGAGTACACCCCTTTCCTCACGGGTCACGGCCGGTTCTTCCCTTTCGGCAGGGTTATTCCTTTGTAGTCCTGAGGGTTTCGGGCAAAGTTCGGCAATGATATCTTCTGCTGTTGATACGAGCTTTGCGTGGCCTTTCTCGATAAGGGCGTTCGTCCCACCGGAAGCGTTGGAGAATATACTGCCGGGAACCGCAAAGACTTCCCGGTTCTGGTCAAGAGCATAGGATGCAGTGATCAGAGAACCGCCTTTTCTGTTTGATTCAACTATTAGTGTTCCTTTCGAAAGTCCTGATATCAGGCGGTTTCTTTTCGGGAATTTTGCAGGGGAAATTGTGCTTTCAAACCATTCTTCGGACAGTATTGCACCGTGGTCTATGATGTGGGGCCAGACTTTGCCCTGTGGGTCCGTGTGAGGGTTGTTCACTCCTCCGGCCAGAATGGCGATGGTTTTTCCACTGTTGTCGAGAGCAGCTCTGTGAGCGGCCGTATCGATGCCGTAGGCAAGTCCGCTGACAATGGTGAATCCTTCGGAAACCAGATCCCTGCAGATATGTTCAACAGCTTTTCTGCCATATTGTGTTGCCTGCCTTGTTCCGACTACAGAGATGCATGATGCGTGTGCTGTCTGAATGTCACCGCGTACGAACAGGTAGGGAGGAGGATCATAGATTTCTCTGAGAAGCGGTGGATAGGCTGGGTCTTCGATAGTGATGAGTTGTGCATCGTAGCGATCGAGAAGGGAGAGCTGATGTTCTGCAGATCTCCTTGCAAGGTCAAGGTAGCTGGAGTTTCGCAGGAATCCGGCTATGGTTTGAGCAAGCTTCCGACCGATACCGGGAACGTTTGCAAAGTCGGCTTCCTTGGCACGAAGAATGGTGTTGGAACAATCGATATGTTGCCGGAGCGTGTTTATTCTTGCGGGCCCGAGTCCTGGAATTTGCGATAAAACCAGAAAAACAGTTTTCTGTGATGTATTATCGGAGGGAGCGCTAAAAATCACGTTTCATGAGTTTGAGGGCAAAACCCTTCAGATATTCCCTGCCCTCGGCGTAAGGAAGAGAATCAAGAGCGGAGAGGGCTGCTTCGGTGTCAGAGTTGATGAGCTGTCGGGCTTCATCAAGGACACCACATTGTTCGTAAATTGCCCTGATTTCAGGTACCCGTTCAGGCACTGTGCCTTTGTTGTTGATGACAGATTGCAGCATCTCCCGTTCCTTCCCGTTTGTCAGGTCAAGAGAGCGGAGAAGCAGGTAGGTTTTTTTCCCGTTGATAACATCTCCACCTGGGACTTTGCCGGACTTTCCGCCCTCGGCCATGATGTCAAGGTAGTCGTCCTGTACCTGAAAAGCACGTCCGATTTTTTCACCGAAAGTTATCAGTTTTGCAAGCTGTTCAGGCGTGGCATTACCGACAATACCGCCTGCCTCGAGAGCAGCCGATATAAGTCTCCCGGTTTTTTTTGCGATCATGCCCAGATAATCGTCGATAGTGGCATCTTTACGTTGTTCAAGCTCCATATCAATCGCTTGTCCTTCGCAAATGGTTATGTTTGCTTCATTGAGGATATGCACCAGTTCATCGTGGCGTGACGTTTTTGTCTGTAAAGCGCACTCATAGGCGAACGCAATCATCATGTCACCGGACAAAATGGCGGCAGTGGCATCCCATTTCACGTGTACTGTCGGTCTTCCATGGCGGAGGTCAGCCTGATCCATGATATCGTCGTGTACCAGTGTGAAGTTATGAAGGATCTCAATTGCAAGTGCTGTATGTATTGCATTTGCGCTGGACCCGCATACGGCTTCGGCAGCCAGCAAGGTGAAAAACGGACGAATTCTTTTCCCTTTACCTTTCAGAATATACCGGGCGGGTTCATAAAGGCTTTCCGGCGTGTTTTTTGTGAAGCAGTTGCCGAGTGCATCGTTGATCAGCTTGTAAGACTGCTGGTATTTTTGTTCAACCTGTTCAAGAGAGACACTGATATTCATTACAAGGCTATACTTTTTTTAATGAAATGCGGGTTTGTTGCAGCTGTTTTATGTCTTTTGCTCCCGTGAGAAACATCACTGCCCTGAGATCGTTCATCCAGGTAAGAATGGTTTCTTCAAGCCGGGAATCATGGAGGGCTTTGAGCATGAAGCCTGCAGAGGCGCAGATGTCTGCACCGAGGGCAATTGCTTTTGCAATATCAATGCCATTGGAAATACCGCCTGATGCAATGATTCCGATATTACGGTACTGTTGTGTTTCCGCTTTCAGCGTAGCAATGCCGGTAAGGCATTGGGCGGTCGGGATCCCCCAGTTGAGCAATTCCTGGAGTGCGGAAGAGCTGAACCGGTTTTCATATTGGAACTGTTGCAGATAACGCTCTTCTTCAACCTTCTGCCAACTGATTCCTCCCGCTCCTGCAACATCGATGATGTGAACCCCTGCATCCATGAGGGCTTTTGCCGTCCCGGGAGATATGCCGCAGCCAACTTCTTTGGCTATAACCGGAACTTCTACGGTGTGCGTGAGTTTCTGCAGTTGCGTGAGAAAGTTTTTGAAATTGGTGTTCCCTTCAGGCTGAAAAAGTTCCTGGGCGGCGTTGAGGTGGACGATCAATCCGTCAGCATCGATCATGTCGATCAGGATGTTGAGCTCTTTATCCGTAAGGCCTTGTGAGACTTCCGGAGCCCCGATGTTTGCAAGGACAGGAACAGACGGAGCTGCTTGACGTACAACACTGAAGCTCTCTCTGTAGGAGGTGTTTTCAAGCGCCTGGCGCATACTTCCCACTCCGAGAGGAATGTTAAGCTTTTCTGCGGTTTGAGCCAGCGTGCGGTTCAAATGCTCTGCTTTGTCGTAGCCGCCCGTCATGGAAGAGATCATGAAAGGGAAAGAAACCCGGTGACCGAAAATGTTTGTGGAGAGGTTTATTTCACTGTGGTTTATCTCAGGGGCGGCATTATGAGTGAATTCATATCTTTCAAAACCAGTGGTTTTACTGTCGAAACCGACGTTCCTGTTCAGACAGGTTTCAACATGGCTTTGCTTACGGTTTACCGTGATGATTTTTGATTCGTTCATGCCGTTTTTCGGTGATAACGACGGTTTGTTCGTGTCGTGCCTGTGTGAAATGTATAAATTACAATGTAATATATCGCAATAAACATTTTCTGAAGATTCTTCATCTCAACATATGCTCAGAACCCTGCTTACCATAGCATTGCGGCACCTGTCCGGGCGCAGGAGGCAGACCCTGACCACAATTACCGGTGTTGCCGTCAGTACCATGGTTCTGATTACAACGATCTCGTTGACCAGAGGGCTGTTGGACTCTTTTGTTGAAACAATTGTAGACGTTGCACCGCACATCACAATCAAGGGAGAGCCCGTCGACCCTTTGCCGATTGATCTTATGAGTGATTCAGGGAAGTTGCGTTACGCATTTGTCGATGAAAATATACAAAAAGAGGACCGTAAAGAGGTGCGCAACTATCGGCAGATTGTGAATATTCTGGAGTCGGTGAATTACGCTGAACAGGTTGTTGCGGTTTCACCTTATGTTGATTCCCGGGTGATTGTGATTAAAGGTAATACCAACCAGCCGATACTCATGAAAGGCGTGATGATAGAGCAGGAAAACCTTATCAGCAGAGTAGGGGAGCGGCTGGTTGCAGGGGATCTTGCTTTTTTTGAAAAGACGCCCAATGCTCTTCTTGTGGGAAAAACAGTGGCTCTGGATCTCGGGCTCAAGTTGCATGACGAGATTTCCGTGGTGCCGGCTTCAGGACCGGCTCGCCAGTGCAAGGTTGCCGGTGTTTTTTTCTCAGGTGTCAACGCGGTGGACAATACTGTTTTCGTGTCGCTTAAATTCGGTCAGATTCTGGAGAACTTGCCGGCGGACAAGGTCACTGGAATAGGTCTCAAGGTAGGGGATCCTCTTGCCAATGAACCACTTGCCAGGGAGTTGGAGAACGTCACGGGATATGACTGTGCCACGTGGCAGGAAGAAAACGCGAATGTTCTTTCCCTGTTTAACCGTATTGGCTACATCGTGCTTTCACTGGTTGCTTTTGTGGGGGTTGTATCGGGTTTTGGTGTGGCAAATATTCTTGTGACAACGGTTTTTGAAAAAAGCCGTGATATAGCAATTATGAAATCCTGCGGTTTTCCGGCCGGAGCACTTGTCGGGATGTTTATTCTTGAAGGTTTTCTTGTAGGCTTTTCAGGTGCTCTTCTCGGAGGAGTTCTTGCGACCGGCTCGATCAATTTGCTTGCCAATATCCCTGTAGAAACTTCACAGGGCCCGCTCACCAAAAGCGGCTTCAGCATGTCATGGAATCCGCTTTATTTTTTCTTCGTTATTTTCGTAACGGTGCTTATCAGCACCGTCGCGGCAACTATCCCTTCTACCAGAGCGGCAAAGCTCGAACCTGTCCAGGTCCTCCGTGACAGCAGCCTTTAAGGGGCCTCGAAAAACCTGCTGCGCAGCTTGATTGCTGCGTTGGGCGATGCTCGTCCTCATGTACTTATGTACATTCCGGTTCCTGCGCTTCGTCCGCCTTGCTCTCAAACTGCTCGCTACGGTTTTTCGAGGTCCCTTTTCGCTGGAGCCAGAAGGCTGAATTTGTCATTCGTTTCATTCAGAATTTCCGGTCGCCTCGTACTCGGGCCGTTCCCGACAATATCTCTACTATTGTCATAGGGTGCATGACTTTCTCGGGTAGGTGCTTATTTTGTTAGCACTTGTTACTCGTCACTCGTTACTGTTCTATCCCGTCCGCAGGTGCATGTTCTCAGGATGCTGCAGAAGGTACAGTTTGTAATACAAACCCTTTTTCGCAAGAAGTTGCTGGTGGGAACCGCTTTCCTTAATGGTGCCTTTATGCATTACGATGATTCTGTCCGCATGCTGCACGGTAGAGAGGCGGTGTGCGATGATAATCGATGTGCGGTTTTTCATGAGCGTTGCGGTTGCCGCTTCAATGAGTTGTTCCGTTTCAGTATCGACCGAACTGGTTGCTTCGTCGAGAATGAGTATTTCGGGGTTATACAGAAGTGCACGTACAAAAGCGATGAGCTGTTTCTGACCCGCGGAAAGGCCTGATCCGTTTTCGTTGACCCGGTACTCGTAACGTCCCGGCAGTTTTTCTATGAAGCGGTCGGCACCAACGGCCTCCACGGCATTGCGGATTTCTTCATCGGAGGCTTCCGGTTTTCCGAACGAGAGGTTTTCCCTGATCGTACCGGAAAAGAGAAAGACATCCTGCATGACAACGCCGACAATCTTTCGCAATGACTGTTCAGGTATTCTGGACAGTGCAGTTCCGTCAATCGTGATCGAGCCTTTCCGCAGGCTGTAAAGTTTGGAAAAAACATTGGTGATGGTTGTTTTCCCGCTTCCTGTCGCGCCGACAATCGCAATTTTTTCGCCCCGCTTTGCCTTGAATGAAATGTCTTTGAGTACCCAGTTGTCACCGGTATACGCAAACCAGACATTGTTGAATGCGATTTCATCCCTGAAGGATTCAAGAGTTTCGGGTTTCTCAGGCTCCTTGACGGTATCTTTCTCCTCCAGAAGTCTGAAAATTCTGTCTGAGCTTGCAAGGGCTGTCTGAAGAATATTGAACCTGTCCGACAGGTGCTGGAGAGGACGGAAAAAAAGCCAGATGTACTGTACAAACGAGATAACTACGCCGAGAGTGATGTCCCCTTTGAGCATCCGGACGCCGCTGTACCAGATAACAAGCCCTGCTGCGATCGAACTGAGCAACTCAATCAGCGGGTGGTAGACCGAGAAGTAGAACACCGTTTTGATGTTAGCGTCCCTGTACTTCTTGTTTATAGCAACATGCTTGTTGTATTCGCTGTTGCCCCGGTTGAACAACTGGACAATGTTTATTCCCGAGATATGTTCCTGAAGAAAGGAGTTGAGCCTTGCAAGATGCTCCCTTACATCCTGAAAAGCTTTGCGCACCTTACTTTTAAAGGTAAGTGTGGCATAAACCATCAACGGAAGAATGCTCAGGACGATAAGAGTCAGTTCCCAGTCTATCATGAACATGAGGACAACAATAAACAGGATCTGCATGATGTCGCCGATAATTGTGACAACACCACTGGAGAGCATTTCATTAAGAGCTTCGACATCATTGGTTGCCCTGGTGATGAGCCTGCCCGCCGGGTTACGGTCGTAGAATCTTATGGAAAGCTTTTGCAGGTGACGGAAAATATCCATTCTCAGGTTGAGTACTGCTTTCTGTCCGAGGAGCTGTGTAAGATAGGTGGCTGCATACTGTTTAAGGCCGTCCAAAAGTATGATTATCAGGAGCACAAGGCTTATCAGGGCAAGTCCGTTGATGTTTCCTTTTGCGATATAGTCGTCGATAGCGAGCTTGGTAATGAAAGGTCTGAGCGGCCCGAGGATCGACCCGACGAGAGTTATGACGATTGCCGATACAAGCAATCCTTTGTATGGCTTTACATATTCCAGAAGGCGTGAGATGATATAACGGTCGTTCGAGCCCTTTCTGCCTGAAAAAAGCAGGTCGTCTTTCTGTTGCTCAAAACCTTTTGCTGTTGCTTTGCCGTTACTCATAAAACAAACCGTTTACTATCGAGTCATGTTTGTTACAGGGTGCTGATCGACGACGCAATTTCCTGACTGAATGTTTCTGCCAGGCTTTCCGCACGATCCCTGTTTTTTGCTTCAGTGTATATCCTGAGAACCGG
>JAKSCY010000563.1 GCA_022360355.1 Chlorobiales bacterium | reverse complement strand
TGTTATGGGATATTTAATTATTTTTTAAAGTTTGATCGAGGCAGTCAGCCGGCCTGGCCCGAATATTTCATGAAGGTCGTCAAATAGGTAAAATAAAGAAAAATAATTTATGTAGTTAAATTGAGTTCAAACCATTCTGGGCTGGTAACGATTTGCACCCGTGGCAAGGGGGATGTATTTGGCGGTCTTCACCCCCTTGGGAGGTAATAGAACGAGCCGAGTTGGTTGCAGATGCAAGGCGCGGGGTGCGGCGCAAAAGTCACCCTAGGGCGAGCGCTCCTTGGGCGCCGCAGATGCGGCCAAATCGGCTCGTAAAATATCCGGGCTAGCTCTCCGGCTGATCAGCTCCCTCCTCGGCCGCCTCCTTGTCTTTTTTCCGGGCGGCCATTATTTTCTCGACCATCTCCGGCACGGCCTCGAAAAGGTTCCCGATATTCCCGCCCTTCTTGACTCCGTGGAAAGAGATCTCCTCGCCCTTGATGACGATGAAGGCCAGGGGGGTGACCATCACTCCTCCGCCTCCTCCTCCCCCTTCTCCTCCTGATTTTTCGGCTTTACCGGCGCCGTCGCCGGCTCCCAGCCCCAGAGAGACCCTGGTGACCGGAATGATGGTGAAGGGGTCAACCTTGATCGGTTGGCCGATGACGGTCTCCATCTTGGCGATTGTTTTAAACTCTTCCATGAGGCGGGTGACGATATCGGCTGCCTGGGTCATCTCCGGTCTCCTTTTTCTTCTCTGATTACGAGCGGCCATGGGCCAGGGTTGCTTTTATCAACCGTAAATAGGGCAAGGCGGCCAGGAATCGGGCCACCTCCAAGAGGACCAGGTAGGGCCTTACGGTTGCCTCGACCAAGAGGCGGTTTCGGTTTTCAAAGTTGGCCGAAAGGTGGACCTTGCTCAGGTTGAGGTTGACAAAGACGGCGTAGAGCAGGCCGTTGAGCATGGGGTCCGGGGTTGAGAGCTGGCCCTCCAGCTTTTTTATCTCAATCCGGTGGAGCAGCCGGCCGGCCATCCAAAGGCCTTGCCAGGCCAGATCCAGGGCCAGATCCCTTTGGGCCCACAGGAGCCCGACCCTGACCCTTTTTCTCCGGCCGGGCCCGCTCCTGGATCTCTGTCTCTTTTTTACCGCCTTGACCCGGCCAAGCCGTTTGACCCTCCGACCGTACCAGCTCAGGCTCGGCGGGCCCTGGGAGGAGTCGTAGAAGATCCCTACCGGTCCGTAGAGGACCAGCCCGGCCAGGATCAGGGGAAATAAAAGGACCAGATAAAGGAGAATGGCCCGCTCCTTTCCTGTACGTTCCGGCTCGCTTTGGGCGGCCAGGTTTTACTTGCCTTTTTTCTTTCCGAGTTCCCGAAATCCAGACCAAGCCCAAAAGCCGTCAGATTATGGCCGCCAATGGATCCGGTCGATCCCTCTGCCGGTTCGTTGGCGACCGCCAGGAGTGGGAACGGCCCGTCCCGTACTTTCTGTTACCTGTCCCAAGAACAGCTTTGGCCAAACCCCGTGGGTTTGATTTTAGGGCATGCAATTAGGATGCGCCAGGGGATGGACCAGGGCCGAGGAAAGACCAAGCCAGGAGAAAAGGGCTCAAACCCCCAAGGGCAAATTACGTATCCCGGGCGGATTGGATGTCTTATTATAGTTTCCGCGATCAAAGGCATCAAAATGCCTTTGCTCGCTCACGGCCGGCAAAAGCGCGGTTTTGCCGGCCTTACGAGCT
>JAKSCY010000712.1 GCA_022360355.1 Chlorobiales bacterium | reverse complement strand
GAGCGATAGCTTTAAGACTTCACCACCCAATGCCGCTATTATTGGTAATCAAGTTGACGCAGTAGTTGAACTTTCGACTGCAGCACTCGTTAATGAGAATATCAATTTTTCATATCAGGTAATTGACGGTCAGCTTCAGGACACAGAATTAGGAATGGTTTCGATTTTTATCGATCTTAACAAAATTCCTTTTAACTCAACTAACAAAGGAAGTTAAAAATAGAAAATTATAATCCTGTGCTAAAAAACAAAGTGGGAAAGTTTCGATTCTCTACGCTCTACGCGGTGAAGCATCTGAGCTAGTTAATTTATGGTAAACAGATTTCAAAGTTTCATCACCGAATGCTGCCATTATTGGTGATAATGCAAATGCTGTATTGGAGCTAATTAATGCTAGTTTAAATAATGGCCAGATTAATTTTACATTTAGTAAAATTATTGATGGTAATTTAGGTGTAGGTAGCATTGGAGATGTTTCAATTTTTATTGATGATTCTTCTTATACTCTTCATATAGGTATTGGTGACTCTGCTGTAAAAAAGATTGATCAAAAAGATCAAACCTTAGTGATAGATGAATAAATAATGAAGTGTCTGCAACTTTTTGAAATGCATCACCGAGGTCATTATAGTCAGCACGAGTCATAAAAACTGATTCTAGCTTGAGAGGCTTTACATTTTTCTTGCGATAACTGCCGTTTATCGCTGGGCGATTTTCTTTTTTTGATTTTGCATATTCAGCTAATACTTTATTTCATTTATAGTTTGTATATAAATAACCAATATTTAGCTCTGGATGAGAAAAATGCGTTGCAAAAGGCATACGCAGAATACGCCCGACTGTTTGAATAGCAAATGTTGGATTTTTTATTTCCCTAAACATCACAAGCACGCTCGCGCGTGGACAATCCCAGCCCGTTGCGGCGGCTTGTTTAAAAAGTAAAAATGAAACTTTTTTATATTGATCTTGCTGTTTCCCATCCGATCAAAGCCTTTTTTCTCGCTGCTCCCCAACGGTATCGATGAACTTTCCCAGATTTTGCAATCACGCGATGGCAAGGGATG
>JAKSCY010000460.1 GCA_022360355.1 Chlorobiales bacterium | reverse complement strand
AGTATAACATCGACACCAACGGCGAGGACGTGACCTTGGGCTGCGCACTCACCAGCAGCGGAGGTTCGCTGACCAAATCAGGCACCGGCACCCTGAGGCTTACCGGCACCAACACCTACGACGGCGGTACCACCGTTTTGGGCGGTATGCTCGTCGGCAATACCACGAGCCTGCAGGGCGACATCACGAACAACGCAGGCGTCGAGTTCGACCAAAACACCGACGGCACCTACGCCGGAACCATGAGCGGCAGCGGGTCGCTGAGCAAGACCGGCGCCGGCACGCTGACGCTCAGCGGTACCAACACCTATACCGGTGGAACAACCCTCAGCGCAGGCACAATCATTCTCGGCACCGATGCCGCGCTCGGCACCGGCAGACTGCTCCTTGGGGGAGACGTTGCGCTTCAATCCAATGACGATACCCGCTCGGTAAGTAACGCAATAGCAACCGCCGGCAATAACGAGTTGACCGTTTCAGGTGCAAACAACCTTACTCTTGGCGGAGTCATAGCCGGTATCGGTTCGCTGAGCAAAACCGGCGCCGGCACGCTCACCCTCACCGGCACCAACACCTACAGCGGCGGAACCACGATCAGCGAAGGCTCGCTGTTGATTTCAACAGACGAAAATCTAGGCTCCGGCGACCTCACCCTTGACGGCGGTCTGCTGGGGATTGCAGGAACAAGCCTCGCCGATGACGGCGCCCTTTCCAACACGCTCATCTTCACCGAAAACGGCGGCGGCTTCAACATCATCGATTCAACTCACACCTTCACCTGCAACGCCAACCTGACCCATGCCGGATCGTTGATCAAAGAGGGCGCCGGCACGCTCGCCCTCACCGGCAAAAACACCTACAGCGGCGGAACAACAATCAACGAAGGCTCGCTGTCGATCTCCGCCGACGGCCAGCTCGGCATCGGCGATGTTACCCTTGACGGCGGTCTGCTGGGAATCGCGGGAACAAGCCTTGCCAGTGACAGCACCATTTCCAACACGCTCACCTTCACCGAAAACGGCGGCGGCTTCAACATCATCGATTCAACTCACACCTTCACCTACACCGACTCCCTGACCCATGCCGGGTCGTTGACCAAGGCTGGCGCCGGCACGCTGAGGCTCACCGGTAACAACACCTACACCGGCGGAACAACCCTGAGTGGCGGTACATTGCATCTCGGCAGCAGCGGAGCCATAGGCTCCTTGGGCCCGATAACGCTCACCGGCGGCACCCTGCAATACAGCGCCGGCAACACCACCGACTACTCCAGCCGCTTCAGCACGGCAGAGGGCCAAGAGTACATCATCGACACAAACGGCGAGGACATCACCTTTGCCGACGCGCTCACCAGCAGCGGAGGCTCCCTGACCAAGCTCGGTGCGGGCACCCTGACATTGAGCGGTAATAACACCTACACCGGAACCACAACCCTCTCGGCAGGAGCCCTCAACCTCACCGGCCAGCTCTTTGGGGATGTTGTCGTCAATGGCGGTACCTTCATGGGAACCGGTACTCTCGCCAACAACGGCAATCTGACACTGAACAGCGGAGCGTCATTTGCACCCGGAGCAAGTATCGGTACAACCTCCATTACCGGCAACTACCTCCAGAACCCCGGCTCCACACTTCAAGCAGAAGTGTTCATGGACACCGACTACGCACTGAGCAGTGATGTACTGAACGTCACAGGCACCGCCACTCTCCAATCAGGCAGCAGGATCAACGTCACCGATCTTTCCCCTGTCGACCGCTTTATTATCACAGGCGACACCTTCACGATTATCACTGCCCGAGAAGGTGTCACCGATAACGGCGCAGCAGTGACCGACAGCTCAGCCGTTCTCAGCTTTGCCGGTTCAGTCAGCGGCAACGATTACATCCTGACAGCCACGAGAAGACCCTTCGCGCCAGACGCCAAAAGCCGTAACAGTTCAGTTCTTCTCGGAACCATCGATTCAGATATGAGCTCCCGTTCATTCACAAGCGATTTTACACTTATCAACGCCCTTTCCAGCTTGAACACCGCTCGATTAAACAACGCAGCCAAGCAGCTCAGTCCCGTTGCTCACACCAGCTCATTCCTGCTGTCGACCGACATGAACCAGCACTTATCGTCCAGCACGAGCATGTATCTGAGAGCCAGGCGCTCCAATATGCCCCATTTGGCAATGCCGGACATGTTGGCATCCGGCGGCGATTTGCTGTTTGCCGATGCTTCATCCAATCCGGCGCTTCTGGGTTCCGTCATCAGAGAAACCCAAAAAAGAAAGCAGCAGACAGAGCGTGCACACAAGACAGGATATTTCATCAGTCCGGTCGGTACGTACTACACCCAGGACTCAACAGGAGACATCGAAGGTTTTTCCGCCAAATCAGTCGGCATGCACTTTGGTTACGACACAAGCCTCAACGATCATCTCATCCTGGGGATAGGCGGATCATACTCGTATGCATCGATCGATTACGACCATGACCTCGGAAACGCCGATGTTCACAGTCTCAGGGCCGGCACCTACGGCACGTACTTCAAGGATGACTGGTTTGTTGAAGGTTCAGCGACGTTGGGGTACCATCGTAACAGCACTGACCGGAAAGTTCAGTTCGGCGGCATCGACCGAACCCCCACAGCCACCTATGATTCACATGAGCTCAGTGTGTACCTCAGGACAGGCCTTGACATCCATTACAACCGATGGACGCTCACCCCGTCAACCTCAATGCACTATACATACTATCGGAGCGAAAGCTTCCAGGAACGCAATGCCGGATCAGCCGGTCTGAGTGTCGATGCCCATACCCAGCAGTCGCTGCTTGGCAAACTGGGACTTCACCTTCACCGGGTGTCCGCACTGGGTGATGTGCAGGTTATTCCTGAAGTTTTTGTCGGCTATGCGCATCAGTT
>JAKSCY010000321.1 GCA_022360355.1 Chlorobiales bacterium | reverse complement strand
GCGGAGAGGGAGGGATTCGAACCCTCGAGGGCTGTTACACCCTACCCGCTTTCCAGGCGAGCGCACTAGACCAACTATGCGACCTCTCCGGTTTTTAGGGCCAGTAATGTACAATGTATTTTAGTTTTTTAAAAGCAACCAGCGAACTTGAAGCAAATATTTCCGTCTCGACGCCCTGTTCCGATTGTCTTTCAGCAGTCACTTTTGTAAATTGGCGAAACTCGATCTAAAACAAAATCCATAAACTGTTTATCGCATGTCGAAAATACTCTACGAAGCGCTTACATTTGATGATGTATTGCTCGTGCCTGCTTATTCGGCTGTCCTTCCCAAAGAAACAAGCGTAAAGACACGTCTCACAAAAAACATTCAACTGAATATACCTCTTGTCAGCGCTGCAATGGATACCGTCACGGAATCGGAGCTGGCGATTGCTATCGCACGATCAGGGGGCATAGGGTTTATCCACAAGAACCTTACGGTCCAGCAGCAGGCCCGTGAGGTTGCCAAGGTAAAACGGTATGAGAGCGGTATTATCCGCAATCCGTTCACACTGCATGAAGACGCTTCCGTACAGGATGCTTTTGATTTGATGCAGAAACATTCCATTTCCGGTATTCCGATTGTTGAAAAACCTGTTGGCCCCGACGACGCTTCAATCAAACTCAAGGGAATCATCACTAACCGTGACCTGCGGTTCAAGCCGTCACCTGAGCAGACGATTTCAAGCATCATGACAAGCGAAAACCTCATCACGGCAGAGGAAGACATCGACCTTGAAGATGCAGAAGAAATCCTGCTTTCCAACAAAATCGAGAAGCTGCTTATCACCGACAAAAGCGGCAATCTGAAAGGCCTGATAACGTTCAAGGATATCCAGAAAAGGAAACTCTATCCCGACTCCTGCAAGGATAAACACGGCAGACTTCGGGCAGGTGCTGCGGTTGGTATACGTTCAGACACCGTTGACCGCGTTTCCGCTCTTGTCGAGGCGGGAGTGGATGTTGTAGCGGTCGATACGGCACACGGCCATAGCAAAGCCGTCGGCGATATGGTACGATCCATCAAGAAAAGTTTCCCCGGTCTTCAGGTCGTTGCAGGTAACGTTGCAACGGCAGATGCGGTCAGGGATCTCGTTGACGCCGGTGCCGATGCGGTCAAGGTCGGAATCGGTCCGGGCAGCATCTGTACAACCCGGATTGTGGCCGGTGTCGGAATGCCTCAGCTCACCGCAATCATAAACTGTGCCGAGGAAGCAGCGAAAACCGGGACTCCCATTGTCGCCGACGGCGGAATCAAATACAGTGGTGATATTGCAAAAGCAATTGCTGCGGGAGCAGATTCAGTGATGATAGGAAGCATCTTTGCCGGAACCGATGAGAGCCCCGGCGAAACAATCCTCTATGAAGGAAGACGCTTCAAGGCATACAGGGGAATGGGCTCGCTTGGAGCGATGTCTGAGCCGGAAGGCAGCAGTGACCGCTATTTCCAGGACTCCTCGAAAGAAAGCAAAAAGTATGTACCTGAAGGTATCGAAGGCCGGATACCGGCAAAAGGAAAGCTGGAAGAGGTCATCTATCAGCTTATAGGCGGTCTGAAATCATCAATGGGCTACTGTGGCGTCAGTTCGACTGACGACATGAAAAGCAACACCAGCTTTGTACGCATTACCCAGGCAGGGCTGAGGGAAAGCCACCCCCACGACGTGATGATCACCAAGGAAGCACCGAACTACTCAGTATCGTAAGTCACAAAAACTTCAATGCGACAAAAAAAGCGGCCCTGTACCGGCCGCTTTTTTCATTTTTAACGTTTGCCTTTTTACCTTTGACTCAATCCCCCTAATCTTCATCATGCATCCCTTCGAGACGATCCTCAAGGTCGGCATAGATATCCTGCAGCTCCTCGATGATATCCTGATCGGCTTTCCACATTCCCCTGCCATGAGCTTCGAGCATACGCCCGACAATGTTCTTTATAGCTTGTGGATTTACTTTTGCAAGTCTCTCTCGCATTTCGGGATCGAGGGCATAAGTTTCCGCCGTTTTTTTGTAGACCCAATCATCAACACTTTTGGTCACGGCATCCCATCCAAGCATATAGGTAACCCTGTTACTGATCTCTGAAGCCCCGCTGTGTCCGTGGTTCAGCATTCCCTCGAACCACTTCGGGTTCAGAAGCTTTGAACGGTATTCGATCCTGAGCGACTTGTTTGCATCGTCAACCTTGATGTCGGAGGTAAAGGATTCAACGTAATTGAGTTTCACATCGCTCACGCGGCTGTTGCGCTTGCGTGCGGCAAGCTGAAGCGAACCTGATGATGAAAAGTAATGATCGATGTCCGAGATACCGAACTCGGTTGAATCAACCTGATGAACGACACGATCGACGGTTCCAAACAAGTTCTTGAGAATCTCGGTTTGTTTTTCTCCTTTTCTGCTGCCGCCGTAGGCGGAACTGTTTCGGCGAAGAAACAGTTCATCGAGATCATCATCGCTCTCCCAGGCTGAATCTTCAACCATGTCGTCAACATATGTACCATACGAACCGGGCGCCTGGGTAAACTGTCTTGATGTCGCGCTTTCGAAATCAGCCCCTTCCTCCAGAGCCTGGTCTACATGCTTTTTGATAAAGTTCCTGTCATGCGGCTCATCGGCTTTCGCCGCTTCCTGTACGAGCCTGTCGAGCTGGTCCATGAGATTTCCGAAAGCATCCCTGAATATCGGGCTCAACTGCATCAGCACATCGATCCTCGGGCGTCCGAGTTTCTCGAGCGGTACAAGCTGGTAGTGACTGATCTTGCCCTGGGCATCGTAAGCGGGTTCAGCCCCTGCAAGCCGTATGACGACGGCAACAGCCTCACCTTTTGTTTTAATGGTATCAAGCCCCCAAAGCACCTGTGCAATTGTTTCGGGGTACTGACCGTTGTTCTCTTCCAGATGCTTGTTGACCAGCATATCCGCGATCTTTGCGCCTCGTTTGAAGGCAAGCTCGGAAGGAATCCGCCAGGGATCAATCGAATGAATGTTGCGTCCCGAAGGGAGAACATTGACGCCGTCCCTGACAAGGTCTCCTCCTGGTCCTGAAGGGATGTATCGCCCGTCAAGCACCCGGACAAGGGCATCCATTTCCCCGTGATTGTCACCCAGGGCATAAAGCAGCTGCACCCCTTCCTGTATAATCCCATCGACCACTTCCATGAACTCCGCAGGAAGGTTCTGCCCGCCCATCATTTCTTTAAAAACATCGACAGGACTTTTTCGGTCAAACAGTACCTGCTGTATGAAATCCTTGCATGCCTGATCGACCATTTCACGCAGTTCAACAGCATCACTTTCACCGCTTCTCGAACGCTTTGCCAGTTCCTCATAACTCGCGAAATGACCGTTTTTTCCGGAATACTCCATAAACATTCCGGGAAGACTTTTTCCGTTCTTTCCCCTGTTCTTCAGTGTTTCAGTCACGGTAACAAGCTGTGACTCGAGCGGGCTCGACTCTCCGAAAACATGTAGTGAGTTGGAGATAAGGCGGTTTTCAAGTTCAAGAACGTAGCTGTAGAGACGGCTGACATAGTCTCTGAACGACTCTCCTTCCCTGTGGGGACAATCATCGGTAAGATTCAGCAGTTCGGCCTTCTGCATGATAGCCGTTTCGAGTTCGTCCGCATCTGCTGATTTGTCGAGGCCCCGTTCACGGTAATCGGCCAGAAAATCCTTGAGTGCCGGCAGCTCCTTGTAGAGGCCCGCCCTTGAAAGAGGAGGAACAACATGAGATACCATCGTGGCAAGCCCCCGGCGTTTGGCGATGGAAGACTCGCTTGGATTGTTGATCGGGTAGATATAGAAATGAGGGATATCCGCAAGAAGCGCGTCAGGCCAGCAATCACCGGTCAGACCGGATTGCAGACCCGGCATCCATTCTGCCGAACCATGCATACCGACATGAACAAGTGCGTGGGCCTTGAACTCCCTGCTGATCCAGCGGTAAAACGAGATATACTGGTGATGCGGCGTGTTGGCTTTATCGAACAGCAACCTCATGGGATCCCCCTGCACTGCAAGACGCGGCTGAACCCCTATAAACACGTTACCAAAACGGATACCTCCGATAAAGACACTCTCAGTACCTATCGGCACAATTTCACCCGGAAACCCCTGCCACCGCTCCTCTATACGCTCCCGTTCCCTTGGCGTTGTCAGCTCGCGGTATTGGTCACCGCTGACCTTCATCGCCTCGGGCCTTGAATTCTGATACTGGTAATCAGTCGCCTTGTCGAGTGCCTTGAACAGCTCTTCAGGACTCGAGGGAAGTTCTCCTGTGTTGTAACCTTCTTTTTTGAGACGCTGGAGAATGGCATGGAGTGATTTCGGAACATCGAGCAATGCTGCGCTGGCTTTCTTTCCCAGTCCCGGTGGATAATCATACACAATAAAGGCAAGCTTTTTCTCCCTGTTAGAGTCAGCCCTCAGACGAAGCCATTTCTGGGACAGGTTTGACAGGCGCTCGATTCTTTCAGGTACCGTTTCGATCCTGCCGTCTTTCAGCGCACCAAGCACAATAGGACAAACCGCCCCGTCCATTTCCGGGATAGAATAGGTAAAGGTAATCTGCATGGGTGAAACGCCAAGCTCGTGCCATGACTCGAAATCCTGGATCAGGAGGGGTTGCGCAACGATGTACGGAACATCGAGTTTTCTCATGATCTCGTCACGAGCTTCAGCAGCGGTGCCCGGCTTTGTCGAACCGGCCGGCCCGCCGACAAGCCCGAAACCCATCATGTTCACCAGCAAATCGAGCTTTTCCTTGACAAACCAGTCCCTGACGAGAACATGCCCTTCGACACCCATAACGAAAGCGGGGAAAACATTGAGCCCCTTACGCTCGAAGCCGCGAATCGTATCGTCGATATAGGTCTTTTCCTGGAGCAGATGCTTACGGAAAAACAGCATCCCGACTTTCTGTCCCTTATTGAAATTTCTACCCTGTTTTTTCGACCAGCTTTTAAATGATTTGACATCCTTGAAATATGCCGGAGCATCCGGATGATACAGGCCCATATTCGGGACATCGACAATAGGGCCGACGGTCAAGGACTCATTGCAGTACTCCCTGAGAATCAACCGGAACATGTTGGCAATATTCTCGGGCGTCGGCTGCATCCAGTACGAATAGACAAGCAGCCAGTTCTTGAAATCCTTTGCTTTTTTCGGTACGAGCGGAAGGATTGTGCGCATAATCTTCATCAGCTTCATGTAGCCGTAAAGCGCATCTTCATCACGACCTTTCACGAGCATCTTGGCCACCTTCTTCACCGACTCGGGCATACCGCCTTTTCCCTCACTGACCGCATAGTTCCCGACTTTCGTCAGTGCCATGGCATCAGGCATCGACTCAAAAACAAAAACCGTCTTGTCCTTGTTCTCAGCCTGCTCAAGCCTTTCCTTAAACCACTCCACCTGATCCTTGAACTGGATCATGCTCATGAACACGCAATCAGCATCCGAAATGGCTTTTGCCGTTTCAGGGTTCTGTTTTTCAAGATCAACATCAGTCCACTGGGTGAGCTCGGCTTCGCCGTTCAGAAGAGTGATAATTTTCTTCCAGAGGTTGGTATTATACTGCTCGAGCCCGACAATAGCGGCAATTTTACGAAGCTGTGCCATAACTGATCAACCTGATAAAAAATTAGAAATACTAAAAGCCTTGCCGTATCAAGAAAAGCTTCCGCATAACCCGAAATAATACGTAAAAATATTGTATTAAATGCACTAAATACAAAAACCTCCCCCCGTTTTTGTCAAGGCAGGGGAGGTTTTTTGAATTTTCCGGTTCATTGCTTAGCTAAGCGCCGCCAACGCAATCTCTTCAGCCTTGGCGTTTGGCAAATAAAAGTACCGTCCGCCAAGCTTTTCAGCCAGCTTTGGTGCTTCGCCTCTCGAAAGGTAGTTCATCTGGGTATCGATAATAACAGAAGCAATGCCGTCAGCGAAGATAGATGCCGAGAGCGCTTCAATCTCTTCCTGCACTTCTTCTTTGGTAGGTTTCGCAGCATCCTGATCATATAAAGACTGAAGGCTGATATTACCACGTCCATCGGTAATCACGACAAACATGATTTGTGACACGCCCTTTGTCCTGGCCTGCTTGGCTGTTTCCCATCCGAGAAAAAGCGCCGAGGCAAGCGGTGTTCCTCCACCGGTCGGCAGCACATCAAGCTCTCGCTTGGCGCGGTCAACACTCTGTGAAGGAGGCAAGAGGAGCTGGGCTTCTTTCCCCCTGAAAGAGATAAGCGAAACCTGGTCACGGTGCACATAGGCATTTTCGAGCAGATGTGCCACCGCACCTTTTGCCTGCCGCATACGGTTCAGGGCCATCGAGCCGGATGCATCCACCATGAAAATATACAAGGTACCTGACTTGTCACGAAACTTCTTGATCCTGACATCTTCCTTGTTGATAACAAGCGCCGTATTAACCTTCCCAAACTTCTTTTTGCGCTCTTTTTTGCGGCTCTCCTGCCATGGCGCGGCTGAAATCAGTGTTGGAATGATAGCAACCTTTCCGCTGCGCATTTCACCTTCCTGGGATCGAACAAAGCGGCCCCGGCGATTATTGAGCGCTTCGCCTCTGCTTCCCGATTTGCTCTTCCTTTTTGCTGCAAGAGAGATGTTCATGATGTTGTCCGGCAATTCGGTCTCAACCGCTTCCATCATCAGTTCTTCAATCATGTCCGGAGTCTCCTCCTGCTCCTCTTCATCGGGATCAGAGCTGTCCTCGGGAGCTTCCTGGTCTTCCGACTCCGGAGTGTCAGGAGGCATCTCATCCTCGGGAGGCATTTCATCCATAACTTCTTCTTCCTGTTGCGGCATGCGCGTTGCACGGGGAACCAGCACAAGCTTCAGGGCAAGCTTGAGGTCATCTTCGTCAACGTCACTACGCTGGGCAAGCGCAGCGCTTGCAAGCGCTGCCTTTATGGCGAAAACATCGACACGGTTACCCTCAACCCCGAGACTTATAGCAGACTGGATAAGCCCCTCTTTCTGCTCTTTTGTCATGGAAACAAGATGAAGCTGCTCCTTTGCTGCTTTGATAAGCCCCCTGAGCATTTTCAGCTCGTCCTCGGTATCCTCATTATCTTTTTTGCCAAGAACACAGTTAACGATAAGCTTTCGTGCCCTGTAGTCGTTCTGGGTAGTGAACGGGACAATCATTCCCACCCTGTCAAGAAGCCCCATGCGAACGTCACCGTCAGACGGATCATAGGTTCCGATCAGCATAAAATCAGCCGGATGCACCTCGCTGAGACCTTCTCGCTCGACAAGCACCTCTCCTCTCGACATGGCATCCATGACATGCGATACAGCAGAACTGTCCAGCAGACTGAGAGAATCCACGTAAAGCACCCCGCCGTGAGCTTTGGAAAGCACACCGTGCTGAACAACCCGTTCACCCTTGGTAAGCGTAGCCTCAAGATCAACCCCTCCTATCAGCCTGTCCTCCGTCACGTTCAGGGGAAGCTCGACAAAAGGCGTGTCTTCAGGAAGAATATCTGCAAAAGCCCTGGCCAGTGTTGACTTGCCGGACCCAACAGCTGCGGGAATCACTACTCCGCCAAGAGATGGATCGACCGCAAGAAGCATCAGCGCCTGCTTGGCCAGATCCATTCCTACAATGTCTGTAAACGCTATCATTATACTTCTTCTGCTTCTCCAAGCACTTTTGCAAGTTCACGTTCTATTTTCTCACCAGGATCAAGAGTCTCCAGAGGATCTTTACGAAGACGGTGACGCAAAGCAAGTCCGGCAATCGCACGGACATGATCCATGGTAACCGCTGTATCTCCGTTAAAAGCAGCATAAGCATTGGCTGTTCTGGTAATGGTCAGTTCACCGCGGTGACCATCAATACCAAGCTGCATGCAGAGTCGTGCAACATCCGTAAGAACATCTTCTGACATGGTAACCTCGGAAAGTGTTTCCTTGGCTTTCAGAATTTTCCTCTGCAGTTTCTTCTGTTCACGGGTCCATTTTTTCAAAAAAGCCTGCGGGTCATCGTCATACTCATGACGCCTCTTTACAATTTCCACTCTGCTGCCGACATCAGTGATGGTAATGATCCTGGCATGAAGGCCAAAACGGTCAAGCAACTGAGGCCTCAATTCACCCTCTTCAGGGTTACCCGACCCGACAAGCACGAATCGTGCGGGATGCCGGATACTGATACCTTCACGCTCAACAACATTGCGACCACTGGCTGCAACGTCAAGCAGAACATCAACAAGATGATCGTCGAGCAGGTTCACCTCGTCGATATAGAGAAATCCACGGTTGGACTGTGCAAGAAGCCCCGGTTCAAACGCCTTTACACCACTGGTCAGGGCCTGCTCGATATCGATAGTACCGCAGACACGGTCTTCCGTAGCACCGAGAGGAAGATCAACAACAGGAACAGGAATATCCTCAATGGTAAGGTCTTCAGGAGTCAATGCTTTTTGGCCTTTTGCCGGCTTTTCTCCCTCAATGTACTCTGAAACAGAACGGTTGTAAACATCGTCCTTGACTCGTTCGATCATAGGCAGCACTTCCGCAAGGGCACGAACAGTCGTACTTTTACCGGTTCCCCTGTGACCCATAACAAGCACACCGCCGATCCTCGGATCGATAATATTAAGAATCAGGCTCAGCTTCATTTCATCCTGACCTACAATTGCCGTGAACGGAAAGGCCTGTCCTTGCTTCTTTTTTGTTCTCGCTTTCTTTGGACCGGAAGCCTTTTTGACAGTCGGCGCTGCCTTGGCTTTCGTACTTGCTGTTTTCTTTGCAGCTGAAGCAGTTTGACTCATAATTGATGATTTGGTTAAACACCCCAACCCTCTACGGTTACTACTGCGGGAAAAGGCTTACTTAATTGAAGACGTTTACAATTAGACCTTGAATTTATGCTTTTAGCAAGAGAATAGAAAATGCTTTACAAAAAAGGCGCAAGTAAAGTCAAAAGGCAAAGGTCAAAAGGCAAAAAACGGCTCTCCGGGGCACGTCCTGTGATTCATTAATCACCATTCACATAACCATTTACCACCTTAAAGCTTCCGCCGCCGCTTCCTTTATCGACTCGGAAAGCGTCGGGTGCGCATGCACCGTTTGGGCAAGCTGCTCAACAGTTACTCCGAGACCCCGCGCGAGAGACAGCTCACCGATCAGTTCTACCGCCCCATGCCCGAGCACATGTCCACCGAGAAGCACACCTGTTCCGGCATCGAAAACCAGTTTCACGAAACCGTCCCTGTGTCCGTAGGCATTTGCCTTTCCGGATGCCGCGAAAGATGCCCGCCCTGCCCTCACTTCAAACCCGCTCTCTTCGGCCTGTTTTTCCGTATATCCTACGCAGGCAACAGACGGTTCAACGTAAACACAGCGGGGAATCCTGGTTTCGTCAACCTGCTCAGGATCCTGGCCGAGAATGGCCTTGACTGCAACCCCGGCCTCTGCAGAAGCCTTGTGAGCAAGCTGCATCCCTCCCCTGACATCACCTATTGCAAAAATATTCCCGACATTTGTGCAGCATAGTTCATCAGTTGCAACGAACCCCTTCTCTGTTGCCGCTCCTGCTTTTTCAAGCGCAAGCCCTTCAGTGTTGGGAACTACCCCGACCGCAACGAGCATGCAGTCGCCACCCATGACCCGCTCACTGCCGTCCGGCATCCCGACCACCGCTCGAACCCCTCCATCCATGGTTTCAGCCTTTTTCACAACCGCTTCGTTGATAATTGCTATACCTGCCTTGACAAGAGAGCGTTTCAGACCATCCCCCACTTCCGCATCCTCCAAGGGAAGAATCCGCGGCATCAGTTCTATCAACGTAACGTCACTGCCTGCAGCATTATAATACCATGCCATCTCTACACCTATGGCTCCGCCGCCTATAACGAGTATCTTTCCGGGCACAGTCTGCATTGCAAGCGCCTCCTTGCTGGATATAATGGCCTTACCGTCAAACTCCAGACCGGGAAGCTCTCTTGCGCGGGCACCTGTCGCTATAATAATATATTCCGCAGTGACTGTTTCCTCGACTTTACCGTCTCGGCTGATTTCCAGGGTATGAGCATCGGCAAATGATGCTTCACCGCGTTTGATCGTGACATTGTTCTGCTTCAGCGAGTATTCAACACCTTTGGAGGCTGTGAGCACCACCTTTCGGCTTCTTTTTACAGCCTGTGCAATGTCAATGCTGGAATCATCAATCCTGAGCCCGAAGGATGCCGCCCCGTCTGCAAGACGGAAAATTTCTGCACTTCTGAGCAATGCTTTGGTCGGGATACATCCCCAGTTTACGCAAACACCGCCAACCGGACCTTTTTCAATCACACACACCCTTAAGCCTGATCGGGCCGCTTTAACCGCCGCCTCGAAACCGCCCGGCCCCGACCCGATGACAGCTACGTCAAACTCAAGTCCTCTTTCTTCTGAATCCTTTGGCATAAGCAGTTATAGAGCTTTTATTGTAAACATAACCCCTTTCCCAAAACGCGCAGGGTTTTCAAAAAGGGTCTCATAAAGCTATCCCAAAATGCAAAATCAGTCATTAAAAAACGAACCTGAAAAAAAGGAAACACAAAGTCAGGAACCGAAAAAAATAACCCTCCAGGTTGCACAGACCCAGAAACCGATGCGGCTCGATGTGTATCTTACGCAACAGGTTGAAAACGCCACCCGGAACAAGGTTCAGGAAGCAATCGCCGAACACCGCGTTCTGGTAAACGGTAAAACCGTTAAAGCCAATTACAAAATAAAATCACTCGACACCATCCAGGTAACGTTTCTCAGACCGCCTGCCCCGGAACTCGCTCCTGAGGCTATACCTGTCGACATCATATATGAAGACAACGATCTGATGGTGATCAACAAGGCTCCGGGCATGGTGGTCCACCCTGCTTTCGGGAACTGGACAGGCACACTCGCCAACGCGATTCTGCACCACCTCGGCACCGATGCTGAAAAACTTGATGCAACAAACCTCAGACCCGGCATCGTACACCGGCTGGACAAAAACACCTCGGGACTGATTATCGTCGCGAAAAACAGCACGGCCCTGCACAAGTTGGCGAAACAGTTTGCAAACCGTCAGGTTGAGAAAAAATATCAGGCAGTTGTCTGGGGTGTACCCGACCCTCCCGAAGGGAAAATCGCAACCAACATCGGCCGCTCTATACGCGACCGCAAGGTCATGACCTGTTACGAATATGAGGGAAAAGATGGGAAAGCTGCAATCACCGAATACAGGGTTCAGAAAAGATTCGACTACTTCTCACTTGTCGAGTTGATACTGCACACGGGAAGAACACACCAGATACGAGTACACCTCCAGAAACTCGGACACCCCATTGTCGGTGACGTAACCTATGGAGGAGCAACGACACGCGTTCTCCCTTTCAGCAAAAGTGAGAGTTTCGTCAAAAATCTGCTGGAAATCATCCCCCGTCAGGCACTACACGCCGAAAGCCTTACCTTTTTTCAGCCGACAACCCGAGAACAACTCTCTTTCACCGCCCCACTACCGCCGGATATGCTGGCTGCACTGGAAAAGATCGAAAGGGTGAGCAGCAGTAAAGATTACGAATAAAAGGCCGCCACATGATTTGTAGATGTAGCGGCCCTTTCTAATTCAAGCTAACCATAGAACAACCAGCAACACACTCAGGCTGCGACCTGATTATAATACTGGATAATACCCATGGTTTTTCCATTCTTCATAGCTTCACCAACTTCATCCGAAGACATACCAAGTGCCAACTGGGCAGTATTAACTTCCAAATCGAGATGCAGATCCCCTGCCTGATCATAGGCTGCGTTCCACTCGGTAATCGCACTGTTGATATCATCCAGAACAGCATTGAAGTTGGCAGATTTAGCATCCGAAGTGGCTGTTCGAATATCTGTTACCGCTGCCGCCACATCGCTTTCCAGAGTCTGCCATTCCGCAAGAACAGCCTGAAGGTTTTCTTCGACCTCCTTTGACTGCTCCGCCAGTTTCGAGTAGTTATCGGCAAGCAGTTGAAGTACGGCAACATCGCCAGTGAGTTCATCGATCAGTTTCTGCTCGGCTTCGATCCTCTGCTGATCAAGCTCGATCTGTACAGCATCAAAAGCAATGTAGGCGGTAGCCACTGCAACGGCAGGCCCTGCAAACAGCCAGGCTAATGCCCCAACAGGCCAGGCAACAATCGTTGCAACCACACCGAGAGTAATTGCTGCAGCATCAGCGATCCCGAGCGCAATTATGGCAGCAGAAAGAGAATCAATTTCATCCTGCAGGCTCTTGATATCGCTCTTGAGGTTATCTATCTGCTGCTGATCGGCCTTTGCATCCTTGGCCGACATCTGTGCAATATTTTCAAGCTGAGAGGCCATATCAGGCAGAACATCCTGAAACTTTTGAATATTCTTAACTGCACCTGAAATAAACGCTGTAACTAAACCAAACTGTTTCATCAGCCGGTCAAAATCATCATTCATAATTTGCAATGCCATTTTATCCGAAGGGTTATCTACAAGCTTTGTCGCCTGGGTTTTGGCATCTTGCAGAAGCATGCTGATTATGGGGTTGAAACTCCTCACTTCATCCGGAACATCGATCAGGCGAGAAATAACATTGTTGACCCAGTCCAAAGCTTCGCTCTCCGCTTTTCCGTAAGCAGTGACAAAATCCTGCCAGTCAGGCGGATTGTGCCGTAATACAGGAAGTTTTGAATTCAGCACACCGAGCACAACAGTATTTACAGCAGCAACATTTTCCTTGTAGGTATTCTGCGCTTGCGCAAGAGTAGGCGCACTATTCCTTATTGCATGTGCCAATAGCATAATGGCTCCTTTCGTTGAGGGTTATGGGGGATCTACCGGGCCTGAACAGGATCGTCCAAACCCCACATAATTTAAACTTTTCAGACATACATCAAAAATACAGCGCTCATAAAAAATTCAAAAAAGCTAAATTGTTTCACATTATTCCTGATTGGTTGCTATTCTTTCTATAATATCTTCGAAATACCATATTCTCTAATCTTGCCATGAAAGTTCTCGCCGTAAACGGAAGCCCCCGCAGAGAGGGCAACACGCACAAAATGATCATGAAAGTATTTCAAGCCCTCGAAGCCGAAGGCATTGAAACCGAGCTTGTTCAGGTCGGGGGGAAAATCATCCGTGGCT
>JAKSCY010000231.1 GCA_022360355.1 Chlorobiales bacterium | reverse complement strand
CAGCAAAACCATCGCTAACATCACAAAAAAAGGAGACCTTGCATGACCAAAATTACAGACATTGAAGGAATCGGAAAGGCTTTCGGTGCAAAACTCGAAAATGCCGGAGTGCCAAACGATGCGGAGTTGCTGAAACAGGGGTGTGACCGAAAAGGCAGAAAAGCCCTCGCGGAAAAAACAGGCCTTGGTGAGCATCAGATACTGAAATGGGTAAACCGTGCCGACCTGTCGAGAGTCAAAGGAGTTGGATCAGAGTACTCTGACCTCCTCGAAGAAGCGGGCGTCGATACCGTTCCTGAACTTTCCCAGCGTAATGCATCAAATCTTTACGCGAAAATGATCGAGGTCAACAACGCAAAAAACCTGGTACGGAAAATGCCCACTGAAACCCAGGTAGCCGACTGGGTTAATCAGGCAAAAGAACTGCCCCGCATCTTAACCTACTGAGCACTACCGGAACAGTCTGCTCGGTTCTACCGCCGGATTCCCGTGCCGGGCACGGGAATAAGCGGATCACCCTTCCAGCTTCTTGTTCCCGGAAAATGCCGTCTGCATGGCTTGTACTGCTTTTGCTATATCGCCGCCCGAGGGGGACTGGAATACCCTGAGTTCGAAAAACGGCAAAACAGCCAGTACATGATCCATGATGTCCGCCTGTATCGCCTCGTAATTTGCCCAGACCTGATCATTGCTGAACACGTATATCTGTACAGGAATACCGTTTTCGGTTGGCTGCAGATGACGGATAAGGAAGGTCATATCAGGGTCTATCTTCGGATGATTGCGAAGATAGGCCACAAGATATGCTCTGAAAGTTCCAAGATTTGTAAGTCTGCGTCCGTTAACCGGAGAGGCTGCATCGATACCATGGTGTTTGTTGTACTCGCTTACTTCAAGATTTTTTACTCTGAGATAATCCTGCAGCAACTGCACTTTGCTGAATTTCTCAAACATCTCCTCGTCACAAAAACGTACACTGTTCATATCGATATTGACCGACCGCGTGATTCTGCGTCCTCCAGACTCACTCATTCCCCTCCAGTTTTTGAAGCCTTCCGAAATAAGCGCGTAAGCAGGAATAGTGCTGATGGTCTTGTCCCAGTTCTGCACTGATACCGTTACAAGTGAAATATCGATAACGTCGCCATCGACGTTGTAGCCGGGCATCTCAATCCAGTCACCGACCCTGACAAGGTTGTTTGTGGTAAGTTGAATACCTGCGACAAAACCAAGAATCGAATCCTTGAAAATCAAAATAATCACCGCGGTAAACGCACCAAGTCCACTGAAAAACACAACAGGAGATTTACCGATAAGGCCTGAAATAATAATCACCGTACCGATTGAAACCACCACGGTTTTTATAACCTGTACAAAGCTTTTCAGAGGGAGCTTTTCGGAAGCCTTGCTTTGATTATAGAATTCAAGAAGGGCATCAAGCGTACTGAGCAGGATCAGGATAACAATAACTGTCAGATAAAGCATCGCAACCGATTGGACAACCTTGATGCTTTCCGGATAAAACTGCAACACGGGAACGGCAAGGTTGTAAAGAAAAAGAGGCGGCACCATATGAGCCAGCCAGTTGAAAACCTTGTGCTTTACCAGCAGATCATCGTATCGGGTTTTTGTTTTTTTGGCAACTGAAACAATAATCCTGAGCAGGATCCTTTTAGTCAATATCTCTGCGGCAACAACAAGAAGCAGGGCAAGCAGGATCATGGCCGCTGTCACGACAATCTTTGTTTCCGCCTCATTGAATCCGTATATCTGCAAATAGGAAAATGCTGCTTCTGTCATATCAACGTTTTTGTTTTTTTCCTGACATGAGCGATTGCTCAACTCAGGCTGTACTGTTTTCGCGTGCTATCGGAATGGTGAAACTGAACAGTGATCCGAGATTCAGCCTGGAACGAACCTCAACCTTACCTTTGTGCGCGAGTATAATATGCTTGACAATAGACAATCCCAGACCGGTTCCGCCGATAGCGGTAGACCTGGCCTTGTCAACACGGTAAAAACGCTCGAATATTCTTCCAAGATCCTTCCGGGGAATACCGATACCATTATCCTCTATCTCGACCCTTATCATATCATCGACCTTCGATGCACTGATCCGTATCTGCCCGTTCTCTTCAGGAACGTATTTTATAGCATTGTCCACAAGGTTCCGGATAACAAGTTCAAGATAATCTCCGTCGGCGTTAACATACGGAAGATCGTGAGGAATTTGCAACTGAAGAACCGTACCCTTTTTCTCAATCGCCCTGTTGAACAGGTTCACTGTTTTTTCAACAAGGTCGCCAAGGTTTACGGGCCTGAACTTGTAATCGATCCTGCCTGACTCAATTTTCGAGAGGTCAAGAACATCATTGATAAGCGCAGTAAGCCGCTCACTTTCCTGAAGGATTATCTGCAGAAAATGTTTTGCGTTTTCAGGATCATGTATTGCTCCCTCGAGAAGCGTCTCCGTGTACCCTGTGATGCTGGTTAGGGGGGTACGGAGCTCATGAGAAACGCTCGACACAAAATCCCTCCTCACCTGTTCCAGGTTACGCAGCTTCGTGATATCGTTCATTACAAAAACTGTTCCCTGAGAGCTCCCGTCCTTTATGACAGGCATTGCGCTGACCTGCAAAACCCTTTCACCACGATCGGTCATCACGGTAATTTCCTCTTTCTCCACCGGGGAACCAGACACCCCAAGCCGCTCAAACAAACCAAGCAGTCGAGTATCGGTAGCCTTGTGTCCGGTGCCTGTCTTTATCATCTGCCCGCAATCAAGATTAAAAAACCTGCAGGCAGCAGGATTTCCAAGCATGATGTCGCCGTTTGAGTCGGTAACGATAATAGCTTCACGAATACTCGAGAATACCGCCTTGAACCACTCTGCCTGCTGGTTCATGCGCTTCATTTCATCCGATATGAAGTTAAGCGCCCGAGCGAGCTGACCTATCTCGTCATCATGCCGGATGCGCAATTTGACCGAGTAATCACCGTGCACAAAATTATTCGCTGTCTCAACGATATGACGCAGGGGTCTTGAAAGAAAAACAGCAGTCAGTACACCGAAAATGAGAGAAAGAAACAGGGACCAGAACAATGCACCCTCAATACCTCTGCGAAGTTCGGCCTCAAGCAACCGGATGTCACTCAGAGGCTTGGCAAACCGGAGAATGGCAAAAGGCTCCTCTACACCAAGAGGCATCGCGACATAGAACATATCCTTTTTCACCGTTTCACTGAAACGGGTGCTTTCACCAAAACCGTCAACTATCGCCTGCTGCACCTCAGGGCGCTGCATATGATTTTCCACGAAAGACAAACGATCCGATGCAATATAGGAATCACCTATAACTTCTCCGTTCAACGAGATAAGAGTGACGCGAAGTTCAAGAGCTGCACCTACATCATCCGCCCACCGGTCGGAAACCCTGATGTCATCCCACTGGGCCGGACGATGCTCAAGAAGCTGGCGGTTAAGCTGCAACTCCTTGTGTAACCGGTTTTTCAGGCCACCATAGAACAGCGACCGAAGCTGGCCGCCAAGATAAACATAGCTGATTGCTACCGTAAAAAAAATGATCACCCCGAAAACCAGCCCGAGCCGAAAAGACACACTAGTTTTCTTCACCGGGTTCTCCGCTTTCCTCAAGCTTGTAACCAAGCCCTCTTACGGTTTTTATTCGCCTGCCGGTTTCACCGAGCTTCTCTCTCAGCCTGGTAATATGGGTATCTATGGTCCGGGTGTTAATGGTTTTGTCGACATCCCACACATCGCTGAGCAACGTCTCCCGCGACTGGGCCTGTCCCCTGCGTTTCAGAAGCACAGCAAGAAGCTTGAATTCCATCAGAGTCAGAGTAACGTCCTTTCCGTTAAGCTTTACGCTGTGCCGGGCAATATCAACCTCCAGGCCGTCGCATTTCATAACCTCCCTGACATCCTGTTTTCCCCTCCGTTCGCGCTTCAGAATAGCGCGAATTCTCAAATTCAACTCACGCGGACTGAACGGCTTCACGACATAGTCATCAATGCCCAGCTCAAAGCCCAGCACCTTGTCTATCTCCTCTCCTTTTGCCGTCAGCATGACGATAGGAAGCTCTCTGTGGAGCGGGTGCTGCCGTATTTTTCTGCAAACCTCGAAACCGTCGATACCGGGAAGCATGATATCAAGAAGAACAAGATCGACATCTCTTTCCGCAAGCAACTGTAGCGCATCTTCGCCCGATTCGGCCAGAAAACATTTATAACCGGCCTTTTCGAGATTGTATTTCAGAAGTTTTGCCAGGTTGCGGTCATCCTCAACAACAAGAATCAATTGCTCTGACATAGCATCACAAGGGAACGGTTGGGAGAAACCTGAAACGTTCAACTCAGCTCAAAATATAGGCATTATAAGCGGTATTTCAGAAACCGCCCCTCCCCGGGAGCACCCCCGACGACTCGGAAGAATGTTACGAATGTGTTAAAATTGCCGCACAACGCCCTTTCAGGCATGAATTTTCCAGCAAGCCGCACGATGCCCCTGTTCATATTCCTTCAGTTCCGGTTCAACCTCACGGCAATGCGCATCGGCAAGAGGACAGCGATTGGCAAACCTGCATCCTTCAGGAAGGCATGTGGCACTTGGAACGTTTCCCTCAATAACGTTGAGGCGCTGCTTTTTGGCACCGATCCGTGGAATCGAGCGAAGCAGTCCTGCCGTATACGGATGTAGCGGATTTGAAAAAATCCGGGACACGCTTCCGCTTTCAACTACCTTCGAAGCGTACATGACCAGCACATCTTCACATAACTCGGCAATCACCCCGAAATCATGCGTTATAAGGATCACGCTCATTCCTGTGTCGCTCCGGAGCTTGCCTATGAGCTCAAGTATCTGCGCCTGAACGGTGACATCAAGCGCGGTCGTCGGCTCATCGGCGATAAGCAGTGCAGGACCGCACGACAGCGCCATGGCTATCATCACGCGCTGCCGCATCCCTCCTGAAAGTTCATGCGGATAGGAATCGGTTCGTTCGGAAGGGTTGGGAATACCGACAAGATGAAGCATCTCTACTGCCTGTTTTTTCGCCTCTTTTTTTGAAACTTCCCGGTGCAGAAGAATCTGCTCGATTATCTGATATCCGCAGGTGTAAACAGGATTGAGGGAACTCATCGGCTCCTGAAAGATCATTGCTATATCGTCCCCTCTCAGCTTTCTCATCTGTGCTTCGGAAAGCTTGAGAAGGTCCTGATCCTGCCAGAAAATCTCTCCTCCTGCAAAGTACCCCGGAGGCATTGGAACAAGGCGCATGATAGAAAGCGCCGTCACTGACTTTCCGCAGCCGGACTCTCCGACGATCCCCAGCGTACGGTTGCGCCCGAGGGAAAAGCTTATCCCGTCAACCGCCTTTGCTGTCCCGCTGTCGGTCGAGTAATAGGTCTTGAGGTTTTTTACTTCCAGTATATTTTGCATAATTAATGGGCTTGTAAGCTCTTGAGCTATCAAGCCGGTTCTCTTGCTGTTTTTTTGCAAAAAAACAATTCAACGAATAGCACAATCTTTGGTCACCATCTTTACAATTCGACACGCCCCGCTCAGGATAAAATAGTTTATGCAGCACTCTTATGAAACTCCGACGGACCGGGGTAAACAAAAACAGGAACATAACGCATCAGTAACCAGAAGAAAAATATCATACCTCCTGAATGCTCTCAAAGGTCACCCTGCTTTCGGTACTGCCAAACAAAAACTTCAGTTACACGACGAAAAGAAACATGATTTTCCTGCACTGAACATTTCCGGAGTTCAGGGTTCCCTCCCTTCCCTGCTTGCCGTACAGTTGTTCAAAGACCTGAATGTTCCTCTCCTGATCATTGGCTCCCAGACGGTATTCGATATCTATGATAACGATCTTTTCGAGCTGCTTCAGTCCGGCACGGTTCATACCGTTTCGGACGAACTGTCCCCGGCGCTCGGCAAGCTCTCTGAAAGTCGCGATATCGTGCTTCTCGCCACATTTGACGATCTGCTGGCTCCCCTGCATAACCCTGAAAGCTCGGACTCAAGGTTCTTTACTCTCAATACCGGTCAGGAGATAGGTTACGACAAACTGAAAGACTTTCTGTTTCTGAACAATTATAGCAAAACAGAGTTTGTAGAAGAAGAGGGCGAGTTTTCAACACGTGGCTCGATCGTCGATATATTCCCGTTTGGTTCAAGGGAACCGGTTCGTATAGAGTTTTTCGGAGATAGCGTTACCTCGCTGCGTTCATTTGACACCAAAAGCCAGCTTTCGGACACCCTTCTTGACTCCACCGTACTCACCGGCAATTTTATCGCCGACAACAACAGTGATACCGGCAGTGTCTGGAGCCTTCTCGATTATCTGCCGCCCCGAACACTCGTCATTATAGATGACATTACCTCTTTCAGCGCTTATGAAAACAGGGCTGTTGTCGAGGAAAAATTAAGAGATTTCCGATGTCTCGGGGTTCACCGTCTTGAAAAACAGGCGATTGATTTCCATGCAGAGGCACAGACAAGACTGAATGCAAATTTCAAATTGTTCGCCAGGAAGCTCAGTCAGGAAAAAACAGGAAAACCGCACACGGTTTTTGTCGGGAGATCAAAAAAGGAGATCGAGGAGCTCACGGAATTTGTTTCCGAGGAAATT
>JAKSCY010000245.1 GCA_022360355.1 Chlorobiales bacterium | reverse complement strand
TCTGATGGAAAAATCTCCTTTGTTCTATAGCCTGGGTATATAGTTATCGGCCCTTTTGGGTCACCAATTGTTGCGAACCAGCCTGCTGAATGGTTGGCAAGCAAGGCTTTGACAAAGAATCCTTCGCCGAGGTCGGCAGCAATTTTCAGGCGAAGTCTGTAGAGCCAGTAAAGTTCTTCATTGCTCTGTACTTCTGTGCCGTTTATCTTTGTCTCGGTGAATTCACCTCTGGGGCGGACCTGCGCGTCACCGCTGATTTTGATTCCGGCTTCCGCCGTGGTCACAAAAGCAGCAATCATCGCTAGCCCAAATACAAGCGATACAAGTTTTTTCATTGCTTTTTTCTCCGTTAGGTTTTGTGTTGCGTCGAAAACAAAAAGCATTTTCACCTGCCGTTCACACAGGGAAAAACACTTTACCGAAAGAACAAATTCATTTCAAACGTTAAATGTAAATAAATTATATGATAATAGGAAGTTACTTTGAAAAACGAAGCTGCATATTCACCAGGAACGTTCACAACATAGATATATTATCATCCTGTCTGCGTGGAGGCTGCAGTGTTAATTTAAGGAACAGCAGGAGATCGTGCAAATATAGTGTGTTACGCTCTTTCGGCAGACACAGTGGTTTTACAGATCGACAATTACACCAAGCGTACTGTAAACGTCATCATCATAAAAATACATGCCGTGACGGCTGAGGCCGTTATAATAGTTATAGGCAAGGCGAACATTTTCAAGTCCGAGTACTGTAAGCCTCCAGCCTGCCTGCAAGTTCCATGTTCCATGGAATCCATCGGTCCTGTTCAGTCCCCTGTCCCATTCGGGAAGCAACTTGAAATCCGCTGCCAGATAGGTGTTGCCGGGAGTTGAGAGTTCCGCCCCGGCCTGAAGCGAGTGACGGCTTATGTCGTCCGGTATGGTATGGAAGAGGTACTGATATCCAAGATAGATGCGGTAATCTTCCGATGATAGGGCAAGGACGAGGTTGATGAATTCCCGGCTGTATGTGAACGGGATGCCGAAAGGGCTCTGTTCCTCGTTTTTCCATTCATCGGCGTCTTCATCGTAATGCCCGTCTTCGAAATGGGCCGAAATGTGGCTGATGCGGAGCCTTGCCGAAAGATCGTCAAACGGCAGGTTATCCTTTTCAAGCGGCTGTTTCCAGGTGAAACTGATTCCGAAAAGGTAGTCAATTGTATCGACGGGAAACTTGAAATTGTCTTCTCTTCCCAGAAAAGAGTATGTGCCGAAATCTATTCCGAATGCAAACCTGCCGCTTTTGCTCTGAATCAGGTCAGCAGACGTGCCGATATCGAGCTGGAGGAAGTCGTCATCAAGCCATGGCATGACGGCTATTCTCGGTTCAAGAGGATCAGCCAGAAGAGGCCTGAACATTGTCCGTAATGTCGGTCCGGCAGACGCAGGTGTGACTGACGCAATGAGCATCAGCATCGTGATGCACAATGTGATATACCTTTTTTGCATGCTTGACGGGGTTTAGGTTTAAGTGCCGAGTATCAAGTTTCAGTTCCTGTCGGCCTGGTTAAGCAGCATGTCCAGGATTGCCGACCTCACAGCGACTCCGTTGGTTACCTGTTCAAGCAGGACGCTTTTTGAATAACCAGGGGGCTGGATACGGTCGGCCACGTTACTCGATATCTCTATTTCCCTGTTTATCGGACCCGGATGAAGTACCAGCATATGCTTGCGAATTTTTTCGAGCCGTTCATCGGTAAGGCCGAAGTTAAGCGAGTAGTCTTCGAGAGAGGGCAGATAGCCGCCGGTTGTTCTTTCCAACTGGAGCCTGAGTACGATTGCTGCATCCGCCCACCTGATGGCGTCATCGAGGCCGGTAAATACGCGGACGCCCAGAGAGGTTATATCACCGGGAAGAAGAGAGGCCGGGCAGCAGACCCCGACATTCGCGTCAAGGGTGGTGAGCCCGAAAATATTCGATCGGGCAACGCGGCTGTGCAGTATATCTCCAAGAATCATGATATTGATTCCCTGAAACGATCCGAAATAGTTCCGCAACGTAAATATGTCCAGCAGCGCCTGTGTTGGATGCTCGTGTGTTCCATCGCCGGCATTAATGACATGTTTGTCGGTTATACGGCTGATCTGGTCGGCTGATCCCGACGATGAGTGGCGGATAACGAAAGCATCGACCTGCATCGCTTCTAGGTTTTTTATAGTATCCACAATACTTTCGCCCTTGCTGACGCTGCTCGATGAGGCGGTAAAATTAAGTGTAACAGCTCCGAGATTACGTGCGGCTATTTCAAAGGAAAACCTTGTTCGGGTTGAGTTTTCAAAAAACGCAAGAACGATACGTTTTCCTTGCAGTGTCCGGGGAATTTCGTTTTCCGCTTCAAGGAACAACTTCTTATGAAGAGCGGCTTTGTCGAGAATTTCGGTAATTGTTGCCGCAGGTATACCGGATAATCCTGTGAGGTGTTTCAATGCAGCAGTTTCTCCAATAATGTCAGTGGTGGTATTATTTCCACAAAATGTACAAAATCTTTTCAGATTTGACGGGAGATGCGGCGATTTTTAGAGGGGCCGGGATCACCCTGGCCGGCTTTCCGGCCGTCGGGCTTTTCAACTGACGTTTTTTTACTTTTAGCTATGATTTGACTTCTCTCCTGTTAACTTCTTCCTGCGGGAGGAAATGATTTTGAACTGCTGCACGTTGTTACTTTCAACGATCAGATCCTGGGTTATGCACGAAATGTCAATAGCGCTTTCAATTGTAGATGTTGTTACTGCAAAAGCTGAAGAAGAACATGCAAAAAAAATCAACAGCATTGAGCTGGAGGTCGGAAAGGTGTCAGGTGTAGAAGTGGAATCTCTGAAATTCTGTTTTTCGGCCGCTGCAAAAAACACTATCGCAGGGGACGCGGCTCTTGTTATTCACGAAATAGAGCCGGCAGGGGAATGTGAAGAGTGCGGCACGCGTTTTCCTGTGAATTTTCATTACGCAAAATGTGAGTCGTGCGGATCCTTCAAAACCAATATTGTTTCCGGCAGGGAGTTGTTAATCAAGTCCATTATGCTTGAGTCGTGACAAGTGACGAGAGGGAAGAAGGGGAGAGTCGAAATTCAGAAGGCAAAAGTGAAGGAAACTGAAGGCTGGATGGCCTTTGTCAAACAAATCAACAATTCAACGAATCAACAAATACTCTTATTATGTGTGATACTTGCGGATGCTCTTCAGGAAACGGTGCGGTTATCTATAAACCCGGAGACGCTTCATATCATGTTCATGTCGGTGACGGCG
>JAKSCY010000109.1 GCA_022360355.1 Chlorobiales bacterium | reverse complement strand
CGGCCATGACCCGGGCCGCGTGCTTCGCTCCTCTGGTTTCCAGCTCCAGGACGACCTTGACAAGTTACCGGCCATGGGCCAACCTGCCTCCTGGGTCTTTTGGGGGAATTACGGGGGAGAGACGTGTCTGACAGGATTTATGACATAATCATCGTCGGCGGTGGAGTCATGGGCGGTTCGACCGCCTTTAACCTGATGCGCTCCGATCCCAAGCTCAAGGTGGCCGTGGTGGAGAAGGATCCGACCTACGAGTTCGCCTCCTCGACCTTGTCCATGGCCAACGTCAGAACCCAGTTCAGCCTCAAGGAGAACATCCTCATCTCCCAGTACGCCCTCGGGGTCCTGGACAACTTCGGGCCGGAGATGGCCGTGGAGGGCGAAGAGCCTGATATCTCATTCCGCCATGAGGGCAACCTCTTCCTCTACGACCAGGCCGGGCGACCTGGGGCCGAGGCCGGTCTGGCCCTCCAACGCTCCCTGGGTTGCGAGGCCGAGTGGTGGGGCCTGGACCGGATCCGGGAACGCTTCCCCCTTTATCTGGCCGGGGAGGAGGTGGAGGGGATCGTGGGCGGGGTCTGGGGACCTCAGGACGGCCACCTGGACGCCTATGCCGTGGTCCAGGGCTTTAAGAGCAAGGCCCGTTCCCTGGGGGCGGAGTTCATCAAGGGCGAGGCGGTCCGGGTCCTGGCCCAGGCCGGCCGGGTTGAGGGGATCGAGCTGGACTCGGGGGAGAAGCTGAAATCCGGGGTGGTGGTCAACTGCGCCGGGGCCTGGGCGGCCAAGCTGGCCGCCACGGCCGGGGTGGAGCTGCCCATCGACCCGACCAAGCGTCAGGTCTTTGCCCTGGACACAACGGTCAAGCCCGAGGGGCCTTTGCCCCTGACCATTCTCCCCTCTGGCTTCTACTTTCGAACCGAGACCGGGGATCTGATCCTCATGGGCTGGTCCCTGGAGGAGGACGAGGTGGGTTTCTCCTTTACCTGGGACCGGGACCGGTTCATGGACCTGATGTGGCCCAAGCTGGCCTCGATCGTCCCCGCCTTTGACCAGGCCAAGCTGGTCCGGGGCTGGGCCGGGCTTTACGCGGTCAACACCCTGGACGGGAACGCCATCCTGGGCCAGTGGCCGGAGCTTAAAGGCTTCTACCTGGCCAACGGTTTCTCCGGGCACGGCCTCCAGCAGTCCCCGGCCGTGGGCCGTTACATCTCCGAGTTGATCCTGGGGAGAAGCCCCAGCCTGGATCTGTCCATCTTTGATCCGGCCCGGATCCTGGAGGACCGACCCATCGGCGAGAGCGGGTTGGTCTAGACGCCCCAATATTTGTGCTTAGGACGTGATTGTAAGACTCCCCTGACCCTCCTCGTGAATAATACCAGGTTGCTTTTGAAATGCAGCTTGGTATGCGCGCCATGTCAAGCGCGCCGAGCTCGTAAAAGCCCCTAAGACCGGCAAAACCATGCTTTTGCCGGCCGGAAGCTACAAAGCCATCCGTTGGCTTTGATTGCGAAATCAAAATAAAAGACCGGACCCCAACGGGATCCGGTCCTGATCCATCAACCAGAAGCGGAGACTCAAACCAGCTCGGAGAGGTGCTCCTCGACCATCTTCTGGGCCACCTGATCCGCGTCTATCTTGTACTCTCCGGAGTCGACCTTGGCCTTGAGCGAGTCCACCTTTTCGGTTCTGACCTCGGGGCTGGATTCCACCACGGCCGAGGCCTTGGCGAACTCCTTGGAGCGGTTGGAGAGCTGGACCTTATCGCCCTCGGCCCCTTCCGCTCCGCCCTTGGCCCGACCTGTCTTGGCCTTGGCCGTTTTCTCTGATCCCTTGACCTGGCGTAGGGTCGGATCGTATTGATCGGTTATCTTCATGGCTCACCCTCCTGGGGTTCGACCTTAACTGACCATGTTCCGGTCAACTATGGACCGGGCTATCTCCCCCAGACGCTTTTCCAAGCGCTGGTTCTCCTCCGGAGAGAGCTCCTCGAGGATGGTTTTCGTTTCCGGATCCACCACTGCGAAACGGAACCCGCCCTCCTGGCTGCGGAAGGCCTCCAGGTTTCTCCCCACCTCTCGGGAGAGCTCGCCCAGG
>JAKSCY010000501.1 GCA_022360355.1 Chlorobiales bacterium | reverse complement strand
TGTGGTTTTCAGGTTGTGTTACAGGTATCTCAATTCAATCAACAAACCCCGGCCAGCGTAAGTTCATACAGTGGAAACCCTCTGTTGTTATTTATGGTTATATGGTTACATGTTCTACATGTTCGTGTTCAGGTTTTGCTCAGTTAAGGTAGGAGTTACTATGAGGTATGTAAAGTTTGTACTACTGTTTACGATGATTATGACAGCAATGACGGCAGTATCATGCGGGGGACAGATGCCTGAAGCCGCTGGAAAAAAGCTAACAAATGAATATTCGTGTCGGGAGGATACCATGAAATACAATACACTCTCTGCTGAGGAAGAACGGGTTATTGTTCATAAAGGAACAGAGATGCCGTTTACCGGGGAATATGTCTATAACAAGGACGATGGAACCTATGTCTGCAAGCGTTGTGGCGCTCCGCTGTTCCGTTCATCCGACAAGTTCGATTCTGGCACAGGTTGGCCGAGTTTCGATGATGAAATTCCGGGTGCTATAAAAAAAGAGACCGACGCGGACGGCAGAAGAACCGAAATTCTCTGCGCGAACTGTGGTGCTCACCTGGGCCATGTATTCTATAATGAAGGTATGACTGACAAGAATACACGATATTGCGTCAACTCGGTTTCGCTTGATTTCAGCCGGGAAGGAAGCTCTGACGCAGCCGCAACCGGAACAACCCAAAAAGCGGTCTTTGCCGGAGGGTGTTTCTGGGGAGTGGAATATCATTTTCAAAAGGTTGACGGTGTAAAAGCCGTAAAGTCGGGTTATACGGGCGGTGACAAGGAAAATCCAACCTACAAAGAGGTGAGTTCAGGCAGAACCGGACATGCCGAGGCGGTTGAGGTCGAATATGATCCGTCGGTGGTTTCATACGAAAAACTTGCCAAGCTGTTTTTTGAAATCCATGACCCGACGCAACTGAATCGCCAGGGGCCGGATATGGGTCCGCAATACCGTTCGGCGGTTTTTTATACAAATGACGAGCAGAAAAAGGTTACTGAAAAACTCATCGCCGAGCTGAAAGCCAACGATTATGATGTTGTGACCCAACTCGAACCGGCTTCCGAATTTTATCCTGCTGAAGACTATCATCAGGATTACTACGAGAAGACAGGTAAGCAGCCGTATTGTCATGTTTACCAGAAACGCTTCAACAATTGAGGTATGCCTCTTTTTATCTATTACGCGATTCGATGGCGTCGTTGAGCGGTGCTCGAAATCCTCATGTACTACGTGTACACTCCGGTTTCTGCGCTCCGTTCGCCTTGCCCTCAAATCGCTCATGACGATAGACAGAGGTATCTTTAAGGGGTGGGGATTAAGGGCTTCTTGATTTTTCAGATATAATACAAGTGGCAGGATTCAGTGTTGAAGTCCTGCCATTTCTTTTTATATTACGGTCATATGCTCAATATTTGTGATTTTTCTGCACGAAAATTGTGTGGAAAATTACAATGGTGCTTTTCAAACATAACATTGAGGTGCTAAAAGGAGAATTAGCTATGATCATTGCTGTTCCATTGGAAACAAGTGAAAGACTTGAGTCACTGATTTGCGAACATTTCGGCAGTGCACCGTTCTATGCCGTCTGCGATACGGATTCG
>JAKSCY010000127.1 GCA_022360355.1 Chlorobiales bacterium | reverse complement strand
CGGCAGGTCGGATGTGCAAGCCAGGTGCCTATAACCGGAGCAGTGAGGTATATCCAGAGGGTGGAGAGGTTTCCCGATACAAGTGCAGGTCCGAGTGAGCGGGCGGGGTTCATCGACGCGCCGCTGACCGGTCCTCCCATAAGTGCTTCAAGCGCAACGGTACCGCCGATAGCGACTCCGGCCATAATACCTTTCTCCATATGGCCGGTCGAAACATTCAGGATGACAAACATCAGAAAAAAAGAGAGAACAATCTCAAAAACAAATGCATTGACTATGCCGCCCGCAGGGAGCGTTGCTCCGAGTGTTTCATGTCCGCTGAAGAGCAGCTTGAGCAAGCCTGCGGCCAGAGTCGCTCCGAAGAACTGACTTGTGATATAAGGCAGGATTTCTTCTTTTTTTATTCTTCCGGCAAAAAAGAAGCCAAGTGTTACCGCCGGGTTGATGTGTGCACCGGAGATGTTGCCGATCGAGTAGATCATTGCCATCACGATGAGGCCGAATACCATACTGACCCCTGTATGACCCAGCGCCATTCCATACAGGTCATTGACAATGATAGCACCGCATCCTGTGAAAACAAGTGCAAAAGTGCCGATTGCTTCGGCTATATAGATGTTTTTTTTGGTACTGAGCATAAAGGTAAAGCCTTGATTACATGTTTTCAATAACATCGGGAAGCTGTGCGATGAAGTCCCGGATTTCATCACGAACTTTTCGGTAGCAGTCGAGCTTTTTTTCGGGATCGTTTATTGATTGTGCAAGACGGGGAGGGTCGCCGAAGCCCGCATGGATGCGCTTGGCTGTGCCGGGGAAAAAAGGGCAGGTTTCATGTGCGTGGTCACAAACCGTAATGATGGCATCAAAAGGTATATCCTGAATGTCTTCCAGATGTTTGGATCGGTGTGAAGCAATGTCTATTCCCGCTTCTTCCATGACTTTTACAGCGTTCTGGTTCATGCCATGTACTTCAATTCCGGCCGAGTAGGGTTCAAGAACATCTCCATGCAGATACCGTGCCCAGCCCTCGGCTATTTGACTTCTGCATGAGTTTCCGGTACAGAGAAACAAAACCTTGATTTTTTTGTCCATGGACGGTAACAGTGTGAATTGTTGATGATTAACATGTTGAGATATATGTTTCTGATGATACAAAAGAATGGTCGGGGAATGGAGCAGCGGGATAAATGTTTACACATCTGTAACAATTGTGATAGAAAGGAGACTGCAAACCGGATTGAATGATTTTTCTGTTTTGCCTGTCCGATAAGTCATACATTTTTTTAAACTTGTATATAGACAGCGCAATTTGATGTGCTCAACCCGGCCTCGGCAATGGCCATACTTCAATATGCCTGTTGGTAATACCTTAAAAGTAAAGCGATACCTGCAATGAACGCAAAGCAACAAAGGCCTACGGCAAAGTTTTATGCTTATCAGGAAAAACTCCGGGAACTGTCACAGAAAGGTGAACGTGGAGCCTCGGAAAGGGCAGCATATGAAAGCGAGATGATGAAGGCAAGCTGTTTTTTGGAAGTGAACGGAGTTGTGCATCATTATCATGATTCTGGGCCGGGGTTTACAGGAGAGACGGTTTTACTTGTTCATGGCTGGGATTGCTGGTGGATGTGGTGGCATCATATTATCCGTTTTCTGAACGACAGGGGAATAAGGACTGTTGCCTACGACCTGAAGGGACATGGATGGTCGGATAATGATCCCCGTAATGATTACTCGATAAGTTCGTTTGCCAAGGAACTGGGGATGCTTGCCGACGCTCTCGATCTGGAGAACTTTCATATTGCGGCATTTTCATTTGGCCCTTTTATTGCTCTTCAGTACGCCACGCATCATCCTGACAAGATACGCTCAATGATTTTTTTCAATTTCGGTTACCTCGAAAACAACAGTTTTGTCGAAAAAGTGGCTCCGGCAACATTGAATTTCACGTTCAATAACCTTTTGAGGAAGGTCACCTGGTGGTTGCCTGCGTATGTTTTTGCCCGCCTTGTGCTTGCACGCAATACGGTACTGTTCCATGATGTCCTGATAGGTTTCGAGAGTCTTTCTCTTTGTGCGCCGGAAGCCATTGAGCAGTCAACAGGCCAGATAACATCCATGGAGGTAACTGAAAGTATGAGCGGTCTTGTTGAAGAGCTACAGGTTCCGGTACTGTTTGTCGCAGGTGACGGCGACAGTATCATGACGCCTGAAAACACTGCAAAACTGGCAGGGTGTTGCAGTAAGGGGGTTTTTGTCAATGTTCCTGATTGCGGACATCTCATAACACTCGAGCTTCCTGATACGGCTGCCGGCCTGATTTATGAACATATCAGGTACAGTGTTTCTCAGGATGATCTGTCTGCCTCCTGAACGGCACATACAAAATCCAGGATTTTTTGATGGCTTTTTCTGCCCGGTGATTTTTCTACGCCGCTTGCGGTATCGACAGCGTAAGGCCTTATCGAGAGGATTGCTTCGGCAACATTCTCGGGGGTCAGGCCTCCGGCAAGGATTCCCGTGCCGGTATTTTCTGTTTCCCTGAAGATCTGTTGGGCGACCTGCTGTTCAATACGTTTTCCCGTGCCGCCAGGCTGTCCCGGTCTGTAAGCATCGAAAAGAAATGATGTGAGACCGGTTTTGTTGGCAAAGGCCTTGACAGCTTCTATGGAGAAGTCCAGTCCTGTGCGGAATACACGTATAACCCTTGCGTTTGTAACGGCAAGAGACTTTTGTGGAGTGTAACGCTCGGAATGGAGCTGGGCGATGTCAAGTCCGCAAAAGGCGCATATTTCATTGATGTCCTGGGGATCGTCCTCGACAAACACGCCTGCTGAGGAGATAAAAGGGGGGAGCTGTTCTATAATCCGTTTTGCATTTTCAGGTTGTATATACCTGGGGCTTTCCTTGCTGAAATTAAATCCAAGGGCATGAACGCCTGCATGGCATGCTGCAAGAGCATCATCAAGTGTTGTTATTCCGCAGATTTTAATTCTGGTCATAGTTTGGCCGATGGAGGTGAGACGTCAAAAGGAAAAGGTAAAAGATAAAAAGTGAAAGAAAAGCCAAAACTCAAAAAAGCATGTTCTAAAATACAAAAACGGGATGCTTTGAGCAGAAGCGATTTTTAGTTTTGGCTTATTTTTTCATACCTTGTTCCGTCCGGTGTCACTGACAAAGTACTGGGGTGTGGCCAAGTGGTAAGGCATCGCCCTTTGGAGGCGACATTCGCAGGTTCGAATCCTGCCGCCCCAGCGAACAAAAAGAGGCTGTCTCATGTAACATGGACAGCCTCTTTTGTTGCCTGATTGCTTGGTAATGCGGTTTCAGTAGCGGTAATGATCCGGTTTGTATGGCCCATCGACTGGAACCCCGATATAGTCGGCCTGCTCCTGTGAAAGCCGGGTCAGTTTTACCCCCAACTGCTCGAGGTGCAATCGAGCCACCTCTTCATCGAGTTTTTTCGGAAGACAGTACACTCCTGTCTCATACTCTTTCGTCCAGAGCTCGATCTGTGCCAAAGTCTGGTTCGTAAATGAATTACTCATGACAAACGACGGGTGACCCGTTGCGCAGCCGAGGTTTACCAGGCGGCCTTCTGCAAGCAGATAGATCGAGTGGCCGTCATCAAAGGTATACTTGTCGTATTGCGGCTTGATGTTGGTCTTGGTCGCTCCGGCATAGTCGTTGAGTCTTTCCACCTGGATTTCATTATCGAAATGACCGATGTTGCAGACAATCGCTTCATCTTTCATCTGCTTCATGTGCTCCAGTGTGATAACGTCCTTGTTGCCTGTAGTGGTGACAAAAACATTGCCTTTTTTGATGGCCTCTTCCATAGTGGACACCTCAAAGCCTTCCATGGCTGCCTGTAAAGCACAGATCGGGTCGATTTCCGTAACGATAACGCGTGCACCGTAAGAGCGCATGGAGTGCGCGCACCCTTTACCCACATCGCCGTAACCGAGGACGACGACCGCCTTTCCGGCAAGCATAACATCGGTTGCACGTTTGATCCCGTCGGCAAGTGATTCACGGCAGCCGTAAAGATTGTCGAACTTTGACTTGGTAACCGAGTCGTTGACATTGATTGCAGGGAAAAGAAGCTCGCTTTGTTCCATCATTTGATAAAGCCTGTGCACCCCTGTGGTAGTTTCTTCCGAAACGCCTCTGACTTCAGGAGCAACCTTGTGCCAATGCTGATTGTCGGCTTCAAAGACCTCTCTTAGCTGACCGTAGAGCGCTTTTTCTTCGGCATTGCCGGGCTCTTTTTCGAGCATCTCCGGGTTGTTTTCGATCTTGTAACCAAGATGTATCATAAGCGTTGCATCACCGCCATCGTCGACAATGATATTTGGCCCTTTGCCGTCTGGAAAAGCCAATGCTTGACGGGTGCACCACCAATATTCATCAAGTGTTTCACCTTTCCAGGCAAATACAGGAGTACCAGCAGCCGCAATAGCCGCTGCGGCATGGTCCTGGGTAGAGAAGATATTACAGCTTGCCCAACGGACTTCGGCACCCAGATCAACAAGCGTCTCGATAAGGACCGCGGTCTGGATAGTCATATGTAATGAGCCCATAATACGGGCGCCTTTCAGTGGCTTCTGTCCGGCGTATTTACGACGGGTTGCCATGAGTCCCGGCATCTCTTTTTCTGCGATCTGGATTTCTTTTCGTCCCCAGTCAGCCAAAGAGATATCTGCCACTTTGTAATTGAGTACTTCAGTGTCAGTTGTCATCATAGTTCATGGTGTTTATTGTCTTTTGAAATGTCGGATCACAGGTTGAATGCTGTTTTCAGAGCATCAACCTTGTCGGTTTTTTCCCACGGGAAAATAGCTCGACCGAAATGGCCGTATGCTGCGGTATCCTGGTAGCACCAGCCCTGAGGTTTATCCAGACTGAAGTGACGGATGATTGCTGCCGGTCTGAGATCGAAGAGCTGCTCTGCTTTTTCCTGGATTTCAACGTCGCTGAGACCGTTGACCGCTGTTCCGTGTGTGTCAATGTAAATGGATACCGGACGGGCGACACCGATTGCATAGGATACCTGAACGGTGCATTTATCGGCAAGGCCTGCTGCAACGATGTTTTTTGCAACGTGGCGTGATGCATAGGCGGCACTACGGTCGACTTTTGACGGATCTTTGCCGCTGAATGCGCCTCCGCCATGAGGGGCAGCGCCTCCATAGGTGTCGACGATGATCTTGCGGCCTGTAAGACCGGTGTCACCGTGAGGGCCGCCTATTACGAAGCGACCTGTCGGATTGATATGAAACTTGGTGTTCTCGTCGAGCATTTCCGCCGGAATCACTTTTCTGACCACATTTTCGATAATATCTTTCTTGATGATATCCTGCCATTCTTTCTCACTGACACCATCAGGTTCAGGATCATGCTGGGTCGATACGACTACGGCATCGACTCTTTTTGCTATCCCGTCAACATATTCAAGGGTTACCTGGCTCTTTGAATCAGGGCGAAGGTAAGTCATTGTGCTGCCTTCGTGGCGGATATCGGCAAGCTTTTTTACCAGAGCATGAGCATACTGGATAGCTGCAGGCATCAGTTCCGGGGTTTCGGTACAGGCATAACCGAACATCATTCCCTGGTCGCCGGCACCAACCCTGTCAAGCTCGTCTTCGATTTCTTCTTTACGATCCACGCCTCTGTTAATGTCAGGAGACTGGCTGTGGAGTGCTGAAAGCACGCCGCAGGATTTTGCCTCGAACATGTATTCGCCTTTGTTGTACCCGATTTGTTCGACAACTTTTCTTGAGAGTTCCTGTACGTCCACAATGCCTTTTGTCGTTACTTCGCCGCCGACAATGACCTGACCGGTGGTTACAAATGTTTCGCAGGCGACACGGGAATTCGGATCCTGACGTAGAAAATCATCCAGTACTGCATCGGAGATCTGGTCCGAAACCTTGTCGGGGTGCCCTTCTGATACTGACTCTGAAGTAAAGAAGTATCTTGACTGTGCCATCTTCATTGATTATTTATAGTTTACCAAACAACAAGAACTACAAGAAAAGCTCTTGCTTGTCTTAAGAAGGGGTTCTGCGTGTACGTTGGATACAAGAGAGATTGGACACGGAAAACCCTGAGTACAAGCATTGCGGGAACAGCTTCCCCGAACGCTTTGGCACCGTGTCCATAGGTAATGGGGATGCCGGATAAGTGCACAATGTAATCATTCAGGGCTATTCATGCAAGGGTACTGCTGTTAATTTGTTGCCTGCCCTGGTTGCTCCGCTGCCGAGTGCCCGCAAGTATCTCACCGAAGCCTGATTTCCGAGAAATCTCCTATGTTGGCTTCGTGCGGATCGCCTGAAAGGTCGGCGTTATTACCGATAATAGAGTTGTTGAGAGAGACGTGCTGCACTTTCGAATCGTTACCGATGATGGAATTTTTAATTATTGAGTCCTCGATAACGGCATTTTCGCCTATTGTTGTGTTTGGACCGATGATTGCATTGTTGATTTTTGCGCTTTTCGCAACAAATACAGGTTCATTGATAATACAGCCGGGGAACGATGATTCTGAACTGTGGTTTTTCAGAAGGATCTCGTTTGTGGAAAGAAGGGTTTCAGGTTTTCCGCAGTCATACCAGTTGTTTACCGGGAACGTCGTTAAAGGCTCGCCTTTTTCAAGCATCATCTGCAAAGCATCGGTCAACTGGTATTCTCCCTTTGTTTTTATGTCTTCCCTGATCAGCGTGTCAATGCATGAAAAGAGCGTTTCAGAGTTCCGGATATAGTACAGACCGACGATCGCAAGATTTCCTACCGGTTCGTTCGGTTTCTCGACGAGTTTCACGATGTTGCCGTTGCTGGTTATGGCAATGCCGAACCTGCGAGGGTCTTCTACCTCCCTGACGCCGAGGGTGGAGGTGGAGCTGTTCAGTACTTCTGAAAGCTCAACGTCAAAAATGGTATCGCCGAGGATGATAAAAACCGGCTCGTTGTTGTGGACATGCTCATTGCACATCCAGATGGCATGGGCAAGGCCGAGACGTTCCTCCTGATTGACAAACCTGAAGCGGATGTCGTAGTGTTCAGTGAGATACGATTCTATCATATCCCCGAGGTAGCCGACGATAACAATGGCCTCATCGATGCCTGAGGCGATCAGCTTATCCATGATATGGCCTATAATAGGTTTGCCGGCTACATTGAGGAGTACTTTCGGTTGGGAAAATGTATGTGGACGCAACCTTGTGCCGACTCCTGCTACAGGTATGATTGCTTTCATGGTTCTTTACGGGTTTGTTGGGACGATTGTACGGATAGTTCACAAATGTCAGTTTACTAAAATCACAAGCAAAAAGTAATGCCTCTTTACCGGATCATGTCGTATTAAATATATTTTTCGGGATTTTTTGTATTGTATCGCCATAGATATCTTCACGCCGATGCATGACGTGCGTGTTCCTTCGGAACCGGAAAGATGGTAAACTATGTCTTCTGCAAAACCAGGCTGGTTTTACTCGCAATCAGGTGTTGTCCCTGTTCACGACGGCAGAATAGTGCTCGTTACCGCCAGAAAGTCCAAACGGTGGATAATTCCGAAAGGGATTGTCGAGAAAGATATGTCCCCTCATGATTCCGCAGCCAAAGAGGCCTACGAAGAGGCAGGGGTTGTCGGTACCGTCGGGAAAAAAGAACTTGGCCGCTACAGCTATCCTAAATGGGAAGGGACTTGTACTGTCAGGGTTTACCCCCTTTACGTCGAGAAGCTGCTTGACAAGTGGGAGGAGATGCATATGAGGGAACGCAGGATAGTGTCTGTCAGCGAGGCTGTTCAAATGGTTGACCATGATAAGCTTGCAGGCATCTTAATCGGCTTTTTTGAGAGCATGAACGAGAAAAAAGAACAATAGACCGGATTGCAGGCATCTGCACGGTTCTTTTTACGTTTTTATTCTTTTTTATTTCATTTGTTTTTTTATAATTGCGCTATCAAATATTTTGATATCAAGTATTGTGCATATGAACGAAAAAAAGAACCCGGTAAAAAAGTTTATCGGTCATCATGTGGCGATAACGGCGAATCTTCTGCGAACGGTCTTTGCGGCAAGGATAACGAAATATAACGACAACATTTCTCCGGAGCAGTTTGCCGTGCTTGTTCGTTTGGGCATAAGCGACGGATTGAGCCAGAATGTGATTGCAGAGTATGTTCTCAAGGATGATGCGACCATAACGCGCATTCTTGACAGCCTTGAAAACAAGAAGCTGGCAATCAGAAAAAAAGCTCCGCATGATCGCCGTTCCAATCTTGCCTATTTGACCCCAAAGGGCCGGGAGCTTGTTGCAAAAATGCTGCCGGAAGTAAATGATCTTAACAAGTGTCTTCTTGAAGGAATCGGTCGGGATCAGGTCAAGGTTGTTATTGAGGTTCTGGATAAGTTGAGAGAAAACGCAGCGAAAGCCATAAAAAACAATTGTAGCTCAACCCCAAAAGGGTTGTCGTTATAAAACAAAGCCGCCAGTCATGTCGAAAATCAAACCGTATATCATCGCGGTGGTTATTGTTCTTGTCGGAATCGTTATCGGCAGGGTGCTTGGGACCGGAAAGTCCCAGCAGCAGGAAAAGACGACTCCAAAAAGGGAGAGCCAGGTGCCCGTTGCCGAAATAAACAATGGCCGGGTACAAAGGGTCATCAGGATGAACGGTAAGGTAGATGCAGTGAAAAAAATCGAGATATATGCCGAAGTGACCGGTGTGTTTGTTGACGGTGCAAAGCCGTTCAGGGAGGGACGCAGGTTTGAAAAGGGTGAGGTGCTGCTGAGAATAGAGGACAGCGTTTACCGCAACACCGTCCTGGCGGAAAAAAGTGCATTGCTCAATGAATTGACATTGCTCATGCCGGATCTTCTGATCGATTTCCCTGAATATGCTGCGCCATGGAAGCAGTATCTCGATGATTTCAGTATCTTGAGACCACTTCGTTCGCTGCCCCCTGCCCAGAACGACAGGTTGAGAAATTATGTGGCAGCCAGGAATATCTACGGCAAGTTTTTCTCGGTTCGCAGTATGGAAGAGACTCTGGCCAAGTACCGTATTCTCGCACCGTTCGATGGTGTGGTTACTGTTTCAGAGGCAAACCCCGGTATTCTGGTTCGTAACGGGCAAAAGATAGGGGAGTTTGCGGCTACGACCGCATATGAACTGGAACTGTCTGCTCCG
>JAKSCY010000210.1 GCA_022360355.1 Chlorobiales bacterium | reverse complement strand
TTCTTGAAGAACTCGGCCGCGTCGCGAATCGACATGGCGCAAAGCTCACTGATATTGAGCCTTCCCACGCGCACCGCCAGCGCCTGCTCATTGAGCCGACCGCCATGACAGTGCGAGCAAACCGCCTTTCGCATGTATTTCTCGTAGTAGGCCCGCACGAAATTGGAACCCGCCTTGCGGTGCTTCTCACGCAACTCGGCGATGACGCCGGAAAACGTGCCACCGTGCCGCCAAACGCCGCCGCGCGTTCGCCATTCATAGGTCACGTGTGTGTCACCCAGACCGTACAGCAGTGCGTGCTTCGCCTTCCGGGGCAGCTTGTTCCACGGCGTCTTCAGGTCGAACCCCACGTGCGCAGCCACGCCACGATAGATGTGCCGACGCCAGCGCCCAATGCGTGTGCGCATCGGCTCGATCGCCAGATTCAAAAACGATTTGCGTGGATTGGGGACGAGCAGATCGGGATCGAAATCGAATCGTGTGCCGAGACCGTCGCACGCCAGGCACATACCTGTTGGCGAGTTGAAACTGAACAATTGCGGCGAAGGCGACTCGAAGCTGATTCCGCAATCCGGACACGCGTAGTGCGACGACAGGAGCATGTCCTTCGCGGCGACATCAGTTTCGGTGTCGCCATTGCGCCGGTTGCGCTGAGCCGCATGCTTCAGCTTGCGCGATGCACCGGAGTCCGATAGACCACCGGTTGTTGAATCATCGCGCGGGCTCAAGCCCGCGGCTCGGGAGGATTCGGAATCCCCACGTACGCCATCCAGAGCCGCATGCTTTTGCTTGCGCGGCGCGTCGGACGCCGACTGGCCACTGACCGTTGAATCGCTGTACGGGCCAGAGCGCGCGGTTCGGCCACGCACTGGTGCCTCATGTGCTGACGGCAACTCGAAGACGTGAACGATTAACGAGCCGTCCCCGAGTTTGAGTGCGTTTTCGACAGCCTCAGCAAGACGCGCCCGGACGGTGCGGCCGATTGTGATTCGGTCCAATGTCTTGATGAGAAATTCCCGGGAATCACAACCATTGTCAAGACCTGGTT
>JAKSCY010000433.1 GCA_022360355.1 Chlorobiales bacterium | reverse complement strand
GAGCCTGAGAAGAGAGGCTTGTCAGCAGTGCGATTGTGATGAAGATGTTTCTGATCCGTGTCATGATAGCTCCCGTTGATTATCGTGTTCTACAGTAGAAGCTTCAACAATCATGCCATCACGACGATGAGAAGAAGAGAGTGTGTGTTAAGTTATTCCAGAAAGGGATGATAACAGGAAGAGCGACAGCAGGAGTCGGGCGTTTCAAGGGGTGAGTCTCCTGCGCCCGAATAGCTCGAAAATGACACAATAGATTCAATAAGAAGCGAAATGTTCGAAGGGCTGTGCTATCCGTCCACCGTACGATGATACCGGAATGCGGGAGTCATTGGCCTCTCTTGAGCAGACAGTGCCTAAATACCATTCCTGAATCAATTCTTCAGGGCACCTCTATTTATATTTATTCCGCGATTCAATTGCTTCGTTGAGCGGATAGGAGAGGGTTGCTCATGACAATAAATAGAGGTCCCCTTCAAGAACTTCTAAAAACAGCAAGAATGGAATAGAAAATCACACTGCTTCAATATATACTTGCATATAAAATGATCGGGAGACCAATGAAATCGTCAATCGAAACTGTTAAAGATCACAAAGAGCGCCTGAACAAGGTTGTTCTGTACATTCAGAACAACCTCGATAAATCTTTGTCGGTGAAGAATCTTGCCGCAATCGCTTGCCTTTCCCCCTATCATTTTCACCGTCTTTTTACCGCCTATTACGGTGAAACTCTGAATGATTTCATTCGTCGAGTTCGTTTGGAGCGTGCTGCTTCATTAATATGTCACTCAAACTTTTCAAATGAGAAAATCACATCGATTGCTTTTGATGCTGGTTATGAAACGCCTGCAGCTTTTTCCAAAGCATTTAGGCAATATTTCGGAAAGGCGCCCAGCGAATTCAAATCAGATAGAGCCCATGTTGTCCGGCAATATCAATTTCATGGTGAGCCAAGTAAAATCAAACACACCATAACTCCTTGTGCTATAAGTGTTATTCGAGAGCAACATGTTGCTTTTTTGCGAGTGACAGGATCGTACAACAGGGCATCTGAAAGAACCTGGAACATTCTTTTAAACTTCGCGATGTCCAAAGGCATTGACTGCGAGAATAATGCAACACTATTGGGGATACCTCATGATTGTTCCAGTATAACCAAGGAGGACAAACGTCGATATGACTTCTGTATAATTGTAGACCGGGATATCAAGCCTGAAGGAGAAGTAAGTATGCAAATTGTGGAAGGTGGAAGATATGCTTTTTTTCCGCATCAAGGATCATTTCATAATATTTCGCTCACCTACAAGGAAATATTTTTAAACTGGCTTCCCAAAAGCGGTGAAAAACTACGCAATGCACCTTGCCTTGAGGTATTTTCAAAACTTCCAACATTGAATCCATTTCACGAAGATACGGGGATAGAAGTCTGTATTCCTTTGCATAAGAACTGAATAGAAGAATCTTAATGGCACAGGCCAAACAAATATTCAGGATATTGATTTGGATAGTATTTTTAAGTGCCTCTACTTTAGGCCTTCTGAGGATCATACTTCCAAACTGGCTGGACATTGAGACTGCGAAGATAATCAGCTATTTTTATTGGTCAGGCTTACTCTTGGTTGAAATTGTCTTGGCTGTTTTGGTTGTATATTTTTTTGTGAAAAAACCATCTCGCAGAACTCGACTGGTAACACTATCGATTTGTCACTTTACTGTATTTCTGGTCCTTCCTCTTGCCTTAAATGACTGGACCTATACCGCGATACTCTACCCATGGCCACATACACTTCAGGCATTTGATGCTGAAACATCAAAAACAATCTTGTGGCTGAGTCTCTTTGTTGGTTTCGGTATGATTCCATTAATTTCATATATCTGGGGCCGCAAGGCATTTTGTGGCTATATCTGTCCACATGGTGCTTTTATCTCAGAAACATATGGAAGAATCTTCAAGCAACATCCAGAAAGGTTAGTAATATTAAATAAAATCGTACCACCAATATATTTTTCATTAATGACCGTTGCCCTGTTGGTTATACTGATTTTACCTGAAACGTTAACACCTGTAAGGAGTTTTCAAAAAGTCGTATTTTTAATTACTGCTGAATTGCTATATTTTATTGTCTTGGTTCCGCTTGTCGGCGGTCGTTCATACTGTAATTTGATTTGCCCATTAGGTTATGCAATAAAGCAAATTAGCACTTTCAAAACTGTTGATTCACCAAATCAGCAAACAGATCGTTGAACAACCGACCGAAAATCCACTTGGCTTTTTTTATAGTGACTTTCGAGTAAGCGTACCTTTTAGGCACCGTCTTCTTGGTTTTCCGGCAGGTTAACTCTTATTAAAGCCAGAAGGGATAAAAAGTGCAGCTTGCAGTGGCGATAATTTACTGCTGCTTCAAGGCTTTGGGTACGATCACCACGGGGATGCCGGAGTCTTTTACCACTCCTGAACAGACGGAACCGACAAAAAACTGATAGAGGGTTTTGTGGCCGTGCGAACCAAGAACAATAAGGTCGGCACATTCTTTTTCTGCCTGTTCCAGAATAGCTTCGATGGTATTTCCGTGTATAATCGAGAACGAGGTTTCTATGCCGTCGTTGTTGAGGGTGTCGGCAATATTCTGCAATGTTTTGAAGTTCTTGTCGTGCAGTATCGGCACAGCATCTCCTTCTTCAGACGAATCGGGTTCGCGGTAGTATTTTTCCGGGGGATGATAATGAGGCTCGATCGTCGGATGAAATTCGATACCCTGGTTTTCTTCGGGAAGAACGTGCAGCAGGGAGATTGTTGCCGAAGAGAGTTCGGCAAGTTTCCGTGTAATGGCAACCACACTATTTGTCACGCTTGATAAATCGAGAGCGGCAAGTATTTTCATGATCGCTCCTCCCTGAGGCTGGTTGTTCAGGTTCTTTTCCTTTTTCCGGCAAACAAAATCTTTTCTGCCTGCAGTTGTTCTGTGGGCTCATTGACATTTTGCAGGCTTTGGGGGTCCTTTACTGAAAGGTAATGAATGGGGAAATCTTCAAGAAATGACATGAGGGAATTGTTTCCCACCGCATGCCGCATGATCAGAGGCAACCGGCTTTTTGGCTCATATATCGCGCAGAGGGGTTCCGGTTTTCCCTCCGTGTTTTGGCGGTAGGCCGTCGCGAAGGAAAAGGGGTTTCGTTTGGCCGCAAGCTCGCTCAAAAGAGAGTGGTCCATGAAGGGCAGGTCGCATGCGGCAACG
>JAKSCY010000150.1 GCA_022360355.1 Chlorobiales bacterium | reverse complement strand
GTGTCTGGGATGTTGTCCGAGAGTCAGGTGTCAGCAGAACAAGTACCCCAGTTGATCCTGACGGTTTGACCTTCTTTGATGGCAGTCCTGTATCTTTCAGTGAAGATCTCGGCATGCCATTCGCCCACGAATTTCAAGCTGGTTATTCACGAATACTTCCGTACAAACTGAAACTGGACGCGGCGTTTATCTACAAAATCAACAAGAACGCACAATACCGGTTCAATCGAAATCTCATTTTTTCCGGGAATCAGTTTGTCGGGCTTCGAGATGAAAGTATTAACAATGACTATGTTTTCATCAATGACGAGCTCTCCTCGAAACATTTCCAGTCGTATGAATTATCTCTGACAAAAGAATTCAGCGATAATTGGCAGCTCATTGGTTCTTACACCTATCAGAGTTCAGTGCTCAAGGGTGAGTGGCAGCCTGATAATCCGTTGCGCTACCTGCATCCTGCTGATTGGTTCGACAGTCCCGACGACTTTCTCCGTCCGCACGTGTTCCGCCTCGCTACGCACACGATACTGCCATACGAGATTACTTTGAGCAGCAACATAACGTTCCAGTCGGGTCACACCGATTTTGCCAAAGTTATGCTCAGGGGCACCGGTATCGATGTGCCGCGTTTCTTCACACTGTCCAACGGACGAACGATCGTTAATCCATTCTGGAATGTAAGCCCCTTGTTCCAGCCTCGCGACCAGGATCGTGAAGTGAACATGGACGGCATGTGGATTGTTAACCTGGGCCTCGGCAAGAACTTCGATATCGCAAACTACAAAATCGAGGGACAGATTCAGGTGTTCAACCTGTTCAATGGAGACACTGCTGCTAATAAATTCGGTGGAAACACTGTCGACCAGAGCGGCGCCGTCTTGTTCCCGTCTCGCCTGTCATTCCTGCAGCCACCTCGCGCGGTGCAGGCATTGATAAAAGTTGTATTCTAACAATCCCACTCCAAACAGTCGGGAGGACTCCATGCTCTCCCGGCTACTATTGGAGGATCGAAAGGAGTTAGTACGTTTCGAAAAGTATGCTGTTGTATTAGACGAAATTGGTGTTACAAGGGTAAAAATTATATACCCCCGGAGAATAGTATGAATAAGGAACCACTTGGAAGAGAGATAATTTCAGTGAATCGAGCGATTTTCGTTCTGTTCATCTCCGCCGCATTGTTATTTTCTGCCTGCCAGCAAACTGCTGAACAATCAACTCAGGCTACACTAAAACCGCTGGAAGCCTTCAGGCAGGTTGAGGAGGAAATCAGGAAGCGTGGAGATGAGTTGAAGTTTGAGAACGATACGGATTATTTCAAGCATTTCGCACGGTTTGCGGAAGAAATAATGGATCAGGTGCAAACGGAAAATCTCGAACCGGAAGAGATCGTCTGGCTGGGAACATTTTACGAGTTTTGCGGAAAGTATCAGGAGGGATTAGCCGCCCTCGATCAGAT
>JAKSCY010000555.1 GCA_022360355.1 Chlorobiales bacterium | reverse complement strand
TCGAAAGATTCTTTATCTCAAGTTTCATCGTATCATTGTTTAGAATTCAAAAAAATATCTGTTGGCCGGACCGGCAGGAAATCGTGCATAGTCCACACCTGCATGTGGCGGCTCTTACCAGGTAGCTTCCACGCCTACACCCAGACGGCGCGGGGTACTGACTTTTGCATATTTACCGACGCCAAAATTACCAGCATAATCGTAGATATGAGTTGGATAGAAATCGTCGAGCAGGTTGGTTCCCCAGACATAGACCGACCAATGACCTTCACGATACCCCATCCTCGCATCGAGAATGTTCCGGACAGAAAGTTTGGTCTGCTCCTCTGCATTAATCACAGAATACGATTTGTCTACCCAACGGAATGAACCTCCCGCGAAAAATCCGCTTCTATGGTCGTAGTTGGCGCCAATACTAACAGTCCATTCAGGGGAGTTCGGAAGTGAATGTCCTGACAAATCGACCTCAACAGGTTGATACGATTCATCAAAAGTTGGATACATAAACTCCTTGAATTCGGAATGAGTATAGCCGAGTGCGAGAAAGGTCTCAAGATCATCGGTAACCTCAGCAGTTGCCTCGATCTCGAAACCCGTGATCTCGGATTTGCCCGCATTGGTGAAAAGAACATCCATACCCGGCATCCCGCCTGTCGGCGTATATGGAATCTGCTGGTCTCTCCAGTCGATCAGAAAGACATTGCCGTTAAGCGTCAAACGACCGTCAAGAAAAGTAGTGCGTAAAAACAGTTCATAATTATTGGAAAACTCTTCATCGAATGGTTCTGTTACTTGAGCGAACGGAGCCACACCAATACCGCCCGAACGGTATCCCTTGGCGTACTTCACGCCGGCGCTGACATCATCGGTGAATTTTACGGTAAGACTTGCTGAAGGCAGGAGCTGAGAATATTCTTCTTTTCCACTGAAGTCTCCAACTGATCGCAGTGGTATTTGGGGGTATGTTATATCACTATAATTACTCTCACTCCTCTCTTCGTAATTGTAGCGCAACCCCGCATTCAATGTCAGGTTATCGAGAATATCGTAGTCCGCATTGGCGTATAAAGCCGCGATGGTAACATCTTTGGAAAGGTCAAAACCACCTTCCTGATAAAAACCAAAAGGACTAAATCGCCCTACCCACGCAGAGCCATCAGACGACTCCGAATCCGAAAAATAACCGCCGATAAGGCCCCGAAAACGCTCGTCTTCATAATGCAGGCGCATATCCTGGCTGAACATCCATTGCTGCATATTCATATGGGCTATCATACCGTCAGGGGGATCTACAGGCGACAAATCACCATCAAAAGTAGATTCGCCGATTTCAGTATCGGTGTATCCAGTCACGGCAGCAATTCTCCAGTTGTCATCCAGACGGATATCCGATTCCAGACCAACAAACCAGCCTTCTGCGGGATACTCCGCCGGATGATTTTCAAAATTAAGTCTGTCTTCGAGAACACTTCCTTCGAACTCCTGTGCTTTTCCATGGTCATTGGAATCTGACTTCCGGTACATACCCGTCAGGTTGAACGTAATGTCGTCATTTCCAGCAGGCCGGTAAAGCAGTTGCAGGCGGGCCATTTTATCATCAATCAATGCAACGTCGTCTGCACCGGTTATCGGATTGACAATGCCTCCATCGCTGTTACGTGTCTCGAGCGTGATCCTTGCCGCGAGCACGTCTTCTTCAATGGGGACATTCTGGTAGAGCGCGAGATTCCAGGTATCGAGCTCTCCATACTCGGCACGAAAACCACCGTCATAGGAAAAATCAGGCCGTTTGTAGTTAAAAAAGATTGCGCCGACCATCGAGTTCGGGCCCTGCAATGTCGACTGCGGGCCACGAAGCACCTCGACCGACTGGACATCCCAAGTCGACGGCCTCAGATAATCGCTCATCAAGACGCCAAGCGGAACTTGATTAATAAAAACTGTGGAAAGCACATTATACGTGCCATACGTTGCAATGAGCGATGTGCTGTTAATACCGCGTATGCTATACGCCCCGCCAAATGCGGCAAGTCCTTCTGAAGTAACGTTTGCCACCCTGTTGAGAACGTCATCAATGGTTGCAATCGGTTCATTCTTCATCCTGCTCTCATCGATCACCGCAGCACTTGTTGGCAGATCCTGTATATCACGCCCCACCTTGTCGCCAAC
>JAKSCY010000401.1 GCA_022360355.1 Chlorobiales bacterium | reverse complement strand
GTGGATCATGCGGCTGACCGAGTCGGGGATCAGCGGGCTGTCGAACAGCGCCGCCGACAGCTGCACGCCCGGCTGGAGCTGGGTGTCGACCGCGTCCCACAGCTCCTCGTAGTGGACGTTGTTGGTCACGTCTCGGGTGATGGCGACCAGGGCTTGGGCCTGTCCCTGACTGTCGGGGATGGCATTGAGGGTGATCTCACCGGTGAAGGTTGAGCCGTCTTGACGGAGGAAGGTCAATTCCAGGTCACGTACCTCGCCGTGTTGTAGGGCCTGTTGTAAACCTATCGCTGCTTTGTTGCGGTCTTCCGGAGATACGAGGTCGAGTTCACTGCGTCCCATCAAGGCCTGGGGATCCCATTGGTGGAGGCGGGCGGCGGCGGGATTGTTCTCCAGGATGTGACCATGGGTATCGAGCATGGTGATGGCATCCGGTGAGCAGTTGAGAATGCTGCGCAGGGTTTCCTCGCTTTGGGCCAGGGCGTCTTTAGCGTCTTTTAAGGTGTGCATGTCACGCCGGATGGCTTCGCGCATCAACGCGAAGCTACTCGCCAACATGCGCACCTCGCCCGTTCCGTTGATGTCGATGGGATCGTTGAGATTCCCGGCGGCGATGGAGCTGGCAGCCCCGGTCAGTCGTATAAGCGGCTCCGTATTGCGTTTCACGATAACGGCCAACACGACCAAAGCGACGGTGGTGAAAGCGGCCATGACCGCGAGGAGGATCTTGCGGAAGAGATAAAGATCGGCGTACTTAATATCGTGAGGGATCGCGTATCCCACGGTCCAGTCCCAGCCCTGAAACCGGGTGAAGGTCACCCAAACCCATTGGCCATTCGCCAGGTAATCTCCACTGCCTTCCGATGCATGCTTAAGATCTGCCACCAGTGCCGGTTGTGACAGGACGTCTAGGGTGCAGTGGTCCGGCTGTGCAATGACTTGGTCCCCGTTGTGGACGATAAACGGATAGACGGCATGACGTTTGTCGGCGCTGTAATAGTCATGTTGAAACGCGTGCAGGTAGGTGTC
>JAKSCY010000792.1 GCA_022360355.1 Chlorobiales bacterium | reverse complement strand
TGCTCAGTTGCTTTTAATTGATTAGCAGCTGCACTTTTTCCCATCCAGGCATCAATATTTATTAGTGGCTGCTCAACCATTACCTGTGTTGCAAAATGATTGGTTCGACCAGGTGAATTGATAACTGCCGGATCAAAATCGGCCATTGTCACACCCTGTTGTTGAAGTTTAAATCCGAATGCATAAAGCGGATCATTGGATGTGCTATAACCACTTGACAATTCAACAGCCGGCAAAAATGCTGCATTTGCCATCATATTACCGGCTTTGGCCGCCTCCACTTCTGCCAGACCTTTTAATATCTCTCGATTGTTTTCAGAGGCCAGTTGTAAAGCCTCTTCCAATGAAAATGCATTGCTCCCAATATCTTTCTGGGCATATGCATAGTAGCCTGTTGCTAACAGACAGACTATCATTACTCTTTTAAGAAAATTCTTGTTCATATGTTTTGTTTGTTTTTTCAGCACTTATTTAAATATGTCGATACAAACATATATCTATTTTTCTACATATGCAACATTCTAGATGTGTAGATGTTTAATTATTCGTGTAACATGTTGATTTACTGACAAAACAAACTTTAACTTCAGATAGTAAGAGTTGGGATTAATGAACAATGGCTTGCTATTCAAGGTCAATATCATTGTCACTTTAGTAATATCATTAGGGAAAACCGCTGATTATTTCATTCTGCTTATATCACTGAGATGTTTCTATTTAAAGGAAATGGTTAACAATCCCCCAAAGATTATAATATTGAAATAGCCTATTATTCCCCCCCTTCGCCAAGGGAGAAATCCATATCAATTTGGCTTTCAGGTTAAGATTTATTGTTCGATCAGCTTTATCAAATGGTTGTTCTGTCTGTATTACAGAGATCAGTTTAGACGAAAACAGTCTTTATACTGTCAAAACAAGGTTTCAAATTGCAAGAGCCAGTCAGACAGCGAAGCCAGCTTAAGAGTGAATAAAACGATTCGCGAATACTTCTTTTGACACCTCTTCTGTGATCCGTGTTCCAACATCTAATAAGCAAGTACTATTTTCACTATCTTTGCAACCTTATAAACTTGAATATGATAGGTAAATACAATACACTCAAAGTAGTAAAAGAAGTTGATTTTGGTGTTTATTTGGATGGCGGTGACTTGGGCGAAATATTATTACCCATACGATACGTTCCGCCCGGATTAAAACCTGAGGATGAAATTGAAGGATTTATCTAGTTGGATCCGGAAGATCGGGATATTGCAACTACAGAAGAACCATATGCCTCCGTAGGAGAATTTGCTTACCTCGAAGTGGTTTCGGTTAATAAAACAGGAGCTTTTGTAGATTGGGGGCTCATGAAAGATTTGCTTGTGCCCTACCGGGAGCAGGCAGAGCGCATGAAAGAAGGTAAAAAGTATGTAGTCTACGTCTATTTGGATGACGAAAGCCGACGCATTGTTGCCACATCAAAGATTAATTCAGCACTTGATAACCTGATGCCTGAATACGAAGAAGGTCAGGAAGTGGATTTAATGGTTATTGCACATACTGACCTGGGTTATAAAGTAGCTGTCAACAATCTGCATTCAGGCATGCTATACCATAATGAGCTATTCAAACCAATTAAAGTTGGTGATAAATGTACCGGTTATATTAAAAAAGTCAGGGAAGATGATAAGCTGGACATTTCATTGGAAAAACCAGGTTATGAAAAGATTGACGGACTCGCTGGTGAAATTCTGCAAAAATTACGATCCAAAGGCGGTCAAATGGATGTATCTGATAAGAGTCCGGCCGAGTTAATTTATAAGCTGTTTGGCACAAGCAAGAAGA
>JAKSCY010000628.1 GCA_022360355.1 Chlorobiales bacterium | reverse complement strand
TACACCTCAATCTCTTTTCCTATATCATCCTTTGATACCGGAATATAGTAAGTGTAATTCTTATCTCGTTTGGCATTGATGTATTCCCATGTATTGGAAGGGTAGGAAACAGCACGATTAGGGGCACCACGAAGTTCTCCATCTACTTTTACTGCAGCGTAAGCACCTTCAATACCATGCATTCCGTTAACAGCCACGCACAAATAGCTATTTTCAGCGACTTCATCCAGACTTATTGTACTCATCCAGACTTGTTGTGCTTTCATTTTATCGACATGAGCAAACAGGTTAGAAGCCCGCCACTTGTTGCGTTCAACTTTCTGACCATCTTTTATGCCTTCAATTTCAACAATACGTTGAGGAAATTCTTTAAAACGCAGATATCTTACCGGCTTTTCAAGGTTGATAACCATCTCCTCACCTGCCAAATAAGTTAAGGTTTCCCACGACTTCAGATCGGTTGATACTTCAACATAGTTACCTTCCTCGCGCAATAGTGGTTGTAATGAAAAATCATCAGGTACATATAAAATAACCTTGTCAATATCTGTCACCTCACCTAAATCTAATCGGAAGCAACCACCTTTCACTTTCTGGTCGCGTTTATATTTAAATGATGGCCAGAAACCAGTAGCATGGTCACCATCAAACAAGTTTTTATCCCATATACCTCTTTTAACAAAAGTTGGTTGATTGAAAAAAGCATCTCTTGCGGTTTGAACAGCTGGTATCTTTGTTTCTCCTGAACGTTGAACTGAACGCACTTCCAGAGCATTATTATCTGCTGAAAATACAGTTGCTTCATAGAGTGCTTCAACATCATCAGGAGTTTTACCTAATCTCAGATCCATTAATTTGCGATGACTGTTTTGTTGCAACTTCTCGCCCGGGAACTTCACTTTCAATTTTTTACCTGCTATCAATTTAGCATTTGACTTTCCATTAAGCGTTGCCGATTGATAGTTATCGAACGATGGAATGCTAAGGAACGCAGATTCACCCGGACGCCCCAATAACTCCAACTCAACAGGTGCTCCTTCCACATTACGAATCACCTTGTAATCAACTCCTTTCACAGCCGGCTCATCATATTCTTCGCTTGTTGCCAATAACATTGACGCTCTGAAAGGCAATACTGGTACACTCACTTTTTCACCTTGTTTGAAAGTCCCGATCACTTTTTCAGTTGGGTGTAATTGAACTAATGTAATGTTTTCACCTTCTTTTAATCCAATTTCTTCATCGAGCTGAATGGTATAGCTGGTTTCATTCCAGTCCAGGTTTCTAAGCGTTAACATACGAGTTCGATCATCACCACGTGAAACGGCATGTGGTCCATACGACTCAGGCAGTTCCATGCCGTTGACCAATATATGACCATACTTGCGATGCAAATTGAAGAAACGTGCTAATTGCGAAAATTCATCATCACGCAGCAACCATGGATTACCATATAGTTCAGGCGCCAGAATCAATGAACGATTAAAGGCCTGTAACACCAGGTCGTCTTCCCAATAATCCAGACAGGAAGAAAGGCATACGCCATGATCTTCAGTCAAACGTTTCATTTCTGGTGGTAAGCCCCTGGTAAGTGCTCCTGCTCTGTTGTGAGGAGCTGTGATATCGTTTGTCATAAACACATCGATGTATGTCTCATACCCTTCCCATAAAAAGGTTGTGGCATATGGCTCTGATTTCTGAAGGCCTAATCGATGATTTAACAAGATCAGATCGGGGCTGTATTCACGGCATTGTTTCATCATGCGGATAAACGCATCTTCTTTCT
>JAKSCY010000252.1 GCA_022360355.1 Chlorobiales bacterium | reverse complement strand
GCTCGCCCTCCAGAATGAGAACGTTATCACACTGCACCCCCGGTACCATGATCCTCGCGACGGCCGATATCATCCAGAGCCGGAAGGCCTTCCTCACGTACTCACTGCCCTGACAGGAGAAGTACAGGGTCCCCATGCTCTCCAGACGGGACACCCTGTCCCACACGAGCTCCTTGAGGTAGTCCCGGAAATCGTCCTTGAAGAGCCCGGTCCGGCAGAGATAATCGATATCCGAGGAGGTGAAGCGGAACCGTTCCAGGTAGTCGACCAGGTCCGCCAGCCCCGCGGCCACGAAATAGCCCCGGTGGGGCGGGTAGTCGCGGATGAAGAGGGAGAAGGTGGCCCGACCGTTACGCCCATGGTCGAAGTAGGAGGCGGCCATGGTCAGCTCGTAGAGGTCGGTCATCAGGGCCAGGGAGCCGTTGTCGTGGGTACCGGTCATAGTGGCTGGAAGTTAGCCAAGGAGAAAGCATAAGTCAAGAAAAGGGCTTGGAAACGGACCGGATAGGGGGACCGGCGAAGTGGTACCAGGTTGCTCCTGAAATGCGAGATGGGTCAGCGTGTCCACGGGGAAGCGCCGAGCCGGTAACAACTCGCAAGACCGCTAAAAGCCGCTCTTTTGCCGTCCGTAAGCAGGCAAAAGCGTTTTGCTTTGATTGCGGAAATCATATCAGACCTTCAAGGCTTTTTTCAGGGCCCGGCGGGCGGCCACGACCACCATCCGGCGGAGGTACTCGGCCTCGGTGCCGGCGTTTTCAACGATACCGCCGCCGCCGACCCGACCGGCCGCCTCGGCCGCCTCCTCCAAAAGCTCCGGGGCGGCTCTTTGGCCCCTCAGGATCCGGTCGGCCTCATCGACCACCAGGGGGGCCGGGCCGCAGCCGCTTAAGACCAGCCTGACCCGGTCGACCTTCTCCCCGGAGAGATGGGCCACCGCTGCGGCCGAGGTCAGGGGAAAGTCCAGGGCCCCTCTCACGGCCAGCTTGAAGTAACCGGCCTTGACCCGGCCGGCCGGGGGAGCCGGATCTCGGCCAGGACCTCATCCTCCAGGAGGCTGAAGGGAGCCTCGCCCTTGCCGGTGAATAGCTCGCTCACGGGGATGAGCCTCTCCCCCCGGGCGGAGACCAGCTTGACCAGGGCCGAGTAGGCCGTAAGCATGGTCGCCCCGTCGGATCGGTTGGCCGAGGAGCAGTCCTTGGCCTCGGGATTGACCAGACAGACCTGGCCGCCGGTTTTAAGGCAGCGCTCATGGCCCTTTCGCCAGAAGGCGGACTGGTTGTAGTAGAGGCAGCGGGGCTCCAAAAGAAGGTTGCCTCCCAGGGTGGCGGAGTGGTGCTGGCAGGAGGGATGGCCGATCGCGGCCACGGCCTGGACCAGACCCGGGAACTCGTCCCGGATCGAATCGTGGCTCATGATGGAGGCTAGGGAGACCCCGGCCCCTATCCTGAGGTGGATGGGATCGGCCTCGATTTTTTTAAGCTCTGCCACGTCCCGGATGGAAAGAATGGTCGAAGGATGAGCCAGTCGCTGCTTGAGCCTGACCACCAGATCCGTTCCCCCGGCCAGGACCAGGGCCGAGTCGCCGGCCTCTTCTTTAAGGCCGAGAAGCTCCTCCAAGGTTTGGGGGGCCTGGAAGCCGAAGTCGGGCAGGTGCATACAGGTTCTCCTTTAAAACTGTATACAAACACTATTAACTGCTCCGGATTAGAATGTCAAAGACCATCAGACCGGGGTCGGGTGATAGTTCTCAGGTGGTTTTATAGCGATTGCCAGAAATACGTTCCGTTTGAATGGTGAAAAGAACTCGGCGAGAAAGCGGGAGCGGTTCAAAATTCGGCCCAGGCACATAGTGACTGGTCTTTAGAAAAGGAAGGGTGGGGTGGGTCATCTCAAGGCCGGCCCGTCGCCTGGAGATGGCCGCCTATAAACTATGGATGGCGTTGGAGGTAATTGTCGTAAAGAACTTTCAGATTGAATCTGGCGGCGACCCACGGGGCGGCCGGCTCCGAAAGCCGGCCCTTTCGATAACGCCACCCCACCCTTTTTTGTTT
>JAKSCY010000403.1 GCA_022360355.1 Chlorobiales bacterium | reverse complement strand
TTCCGCCATTTCTTCCGTGGCCTGATCGAAGAGGTGGGCGAAGTTATATACGAAGAATCCGTTCATGCTGCCGTTGACCGATCGCAGCCGCGTGTAGTTCGTCAGGCCGAAAGGCGTTGCCCGCATATATTCGGAAATCGATCCGCAGAGAACGATGCGGGCACCGTAGGCCAGGTTTTCCAGGCAGGCGGACAGAATCTCCCCACCCACGTTGTCAAAATAGATGTCGATACCCGTTGGGCAAAGTTCCTCGAGCCGCTTGCCTACATCTTCGTTCTGATAATCGATGCTGGCCGCGCAGCCCAGTTTCTCGATGAAACGGCATTTCTCCTCTCCACCGGCGATGCCGATAACCCGGCAGCCCAGTATTCTCGCGATCTGTACCACGGTGCTGCCGACGCCGCCGGCAGCAGCGGATACCACGACAACATCGCCGGCGAGGGGGTGACCGCACTGGGTGAAGCCGGTCCAGGCGCTGAAACCGTTCATGCCCAATAAGCCGGCTCCCAGGGCGTACGGTAATCCCGGAGGGCGCATTTTTATAAAACGCTCTGCCGGGGTTCCCCGCGATGCTTTCCAGGTTTGCCAGCCGAGTTGACCGTGCACCACATCGCCCTCGGCGAACTCGCGATGACGTGACCGGACAACTTGGGCGACGCCTCTGCCGTGAATCACATCGCCGATTTCCAGCGGCCGTTCGCCGGCCACGGCAATACCCTGCATATACATACGCATCACCGGGCGAATGCCCAGGTATAGAGTGCGCAGCAGGAACTCACCGTCCCGTATCTCGGGAACCGGTTCCTCGGCGTATTCGAAGTCCGACGGCCTGACGTTGCCTTCAGGCCGGGCCGCGATCCGCCACTGGCAGTTGACGTCTTCGCGCATGCCCCGTTAACGCCATCGATCCTGTTCGTCCAGGTAGCGTTTGGCGTCTTGCAGGCTGGTGGGCCGATAGTCGGCAAAAAGTCCGGGCGGAAAGCGAGCTTCGTAGCGGGTGAAGACCGGCTGATACAGTGCCATGTGGACATCGGGAATCTGATGGCGGGCACGGAAACTCGCCATGGGAATGCGGCTGATGGCCTGCTGTTCGAACTTCGAGTCCGCCTGCGCCAATACGTCGCCCCGTGGTCCGTAGATTGCCGTACCACCGGCGCCGCCGAATGCATCGTCCATGAAACCGGGGTTCTCCGGTGAAACCGCATTGTTGACGATCACCGTATAGACCCGATTATACGCGGAGCACATCTTCATATCGGCTTCGGTAAAGCCACCGGATGCGGTCCGCAATATCAGTTCCGCGCCCTTCATGGCCATGGCGCGAAACAGTTCGGGCTCGAGTTGGACCGAGGACGTACAGAGGTTGCCGATATCCGTTTGGTGTACAGGAATAACGGCATCGGCCCCATACATTTCGATATACCGCTCCAGGACGTTATAGACGGTAGTCGTCACCAGCTCGAACTCGCCGAAAACACCCTTGATGTTTCGGGC
>JAKSCY010000333.1 GCA_022360355.1 Chlorobiales bacterium | reverse complement strand
TGTATGTGAGTTTCCTCAATGAAAACGGTTTCTGGGGTGAGGCAATAAAACTTGGCAATGAAATCAATGAAATTCATAGCGTTGTTCCGGTGATTTCACCGGATGGAAAGTACATTTTTTTCTCTCGGGAGAATGATATCTGGTGGGTTAGCACAGAAGTCATCGAACAATTACGAGAACGCTTCCAACAATGATTGGGCAATAAGTGCCACGGCTTCATCAAGCATTCAGATTGGCAGCAAAGTAAATTGTATCAGATTTGTCATTTTTAGAAATTCGGATTTTCCCGATCCAGCATACGGTATTGAATCGCTTCGCTGATGTGGACCGGTTGGATAATTTCTGAGTTATCAAGATCTGCAATTGTCAAAGCGACTTTCAGAATCCGCGTGTATGCTCGTGCGCTCAGTTTTAATCTCTTGAAAGCAGATTCAAGCAATGCCTCGGCTTCTTTTGTCCGTTTACAGTACTTTTTAATCAGTTTTTGGCCTAGCTCGGAATTACTGAACAGTCCATGTTTTGAAAGGCGCCTGAATTGTCTAGCGCGTGCGGAAACAACTCTCTTTCTGATTTCATCGCTTGATTCCGATGCAGTGGGCGATTGAATGTCGCTGTATTTTACCGAAGGTACGGGAATCTGAATATCGATCCTGTCCATCAGCGGCCCGCTTATTTTACTGCGGTAGCGCGTAATCATGTGAGGTGTGCATTTGCACTCGCGCTCAGGATCTCCATGGTATCCGCAAGGGCATGGATTCATAGCCGATACGAGCATGAATCGCGCGGGGTAAGCGATAGTGCCAGCTACTCTGGAGATTGTGACAACACCGTCTTCGAGCGGTTGTCTCAGCACTTCCAGAACGTTTCGCTGAAATTCGGGGAGTTCGTCCAGGAACAGGACTCCGTTGTGTGCCATCGATACTTCGCCTGGAGTAGGGAACTGTCCACCACCAATGAGCCCGGCGTGGCTGATCGTATGGTGCGGTGACCTGAACGGGCGCTGCGCGGTCAATCCATGCTTCTTTTCGATAGCGCCGGCAACGGAATGAATTTTTGTCGTTTCAATTGCTTCCTCAAACGTCATTGGCGGCAATATTGTCGGAATTCTTCGTGCAAGCATTGTCTTTCCGGACCCCGGATTTCCTACCATTATCACGTTGTGACCGCCAGCGGTTGCAATTTCAAGCGCTCGTTTCGCGTGTGCCTGCCCTTTGACTTCGCTCATGTCCAGCAGATATTGACCAGCAATAGAGAATATTTTTTCCTTGTCCAGTCGTACCGGCACCATCTCAATATTGCCCGACAGCAATTCTATTGCCTGAGTAAGGCTTTTAAGCGCGTATACATTTACACCATCCACAATCGCGGCTTCTCGAGCATTTTTGTCGGGAACAATGATATTCTTGATTTTTTTCTCTGATGTGAGTGTGCTGATGCTCAATGATCCATTTATGGATCGAATTTTGCCATCGAGGGACAACTCTCCCACGATGACAAAGTTATTGAGCCATTCCTGATCGAAATGTCCTTGTGCAGCAAGAATTCCAAGAGCAATGGGCAAGTCGAATGCCGAACCTTCTTTGCGCAGATCTGCAGGAGCAAGGTTTATGGTTATCGGCGAATAAGGGATTGCAAAACCACAATTTTTTAGTGCCGATCGGATGCGCTGTTCACTCTCTTTCACCGCGGCATCAGGTAAACCAACTAGAAAGTAGCCCGATC
>JAKSCY010000650.1 GCA_022360355.1 Chlorobiales bacterium | reverse complement strand
TCAATGGGATTGAGCTCGATGATGCGCTGCACCGCGCTGCCCGCGACGGCTATTGCGCGCATGATTGGAGATGGTACTATCTCGATCCGCGGCACTCAGTCCCAGGAAATGGTGGTCCCGCCTGAACGTCTGCAGCAAGATCTGGCTAATCGTGGCGTAATGGTCGAAAAAACCCTGTATACCGGCGAAGAAGCGTAACTTCGCATTGCACTCTGGGGGCAAGTGAGCTAGAGTTCTACAATCTTGTCCAGATAATGGTGCGTGCTGTGTCCTGATTCTGGTTTGAGTGTGAATCATGATTAAAAAGCTGCTGGAGAAAGTTGGTATTCGCAAAAAGGAAAGCGCTTTCACGCGCTTGAGCAAGCAGCTTCTCGAGTTCAGCAGCGCATTCTCCACGATCACCGACGTCAGCCAGCTTGTCCCGACGGCTATCGGCAAAATCCGTGACATCATGGGCGTCAAGGAAGCGGCTCTTTTCCTCAAGAACAAAAACAACGGCCGCTTTGAACTGGCTTACAGCCGTAACATCATGCTCAATCCCAAGCTCCGGATTCGAGGCGAATACTACTTTGAGGAAGGTGACAAGCTCATTCGCTGGCTGCTGACAAATCGCAGTGCGTTCCTGATGAGCAGCATGACCGATGTTTTCAGCTATTTCCCTGAGGAAGAACAGGATATCCTGCGCTTCATCAATGCCGAACTCTGCCTTGGTCTGGAGGCGCACAACCGTTTCATCGGCCTCATTTCGCTGGGCCGAAGAATCGACGGCAGTGAATTCCAGGAAACCGAAAAGCAGTTGCTGGCTCCTATCGCCGCCCAGGCAGCCCTGGCCATCGAGAACTATCGCCTGCAACAGGAAGCGCTCGAACAGATGCGCGCCAAGCGCGAGCTGGAGATCGCCGGAGAACTACAGCGCAGATTGCTTCCCGACGCGCCGCCCCATGATATCCCGGAGCTGGACATCAACGGACTCTGTATTCCCAGCTCGGAAGTTGGCGGTGATTATTATGATTACATTTCGCTGCCGGATCGGAAACTTGCGGTGGTGATTGGCGATGTCGCCGGTCATGGCATGAGCGCCGGACTGCTGATGGGAATGGCAAAGAGCTGCATCAACACGGCCGTGAAAATCGATCACTCCGTGCTG
>JAKSCY010000291.1 GCA_022360355.1 Chlorobiales bacterium | reverse complement strand
TGCTGATTTTGACGGTATATACCTGAATGAAATAAACCGAATTATAAATAGTGTAAAGATTTTTAAATTTCATTTTGCATCCATTGATATACGGCAGGATTCAAGAGTTTTACACAAAGTATTTGAGGAATTATTGAGTATAAATGGAGAGCCTATTGATTTTCAGAACCTGGATCATTCTGAAAAAGAGCAATTTTTAATTCAGTTCGATAAGAAATTTGCAAAAACTGCTGACGGAATAAAGCTGGATACCATTGAAACCATAAATACGATAAAAGAAATTCAGGAACTAAATGGAGAAGAGAGTATCCATCGTTTTATTATTAGTAATTGTAATTCTGACATTGATGTTTTAGTCCTGTACAGATTGTTTACGGCTTCGTTGTGGGGTGAAAAGGAATTGACAGTGGATATTGTTCCCTTATTTGAAACGATTGAAGCATTATCTAATTGTAAAGCGGTGATAGAAAAATTATTTACCAATCCTGTTTATAGTGCTCACTTAAAAAGAAGAAAAAATAAACAATATGTGATGCTCGGATTTTCGGATGGGACCAAAGATGGTGGTTATTTTACAGCAAACTGGTCGATATACAAAGCCAAGGAAATGCTGAGTGAGGTTTCTGCAAAATTTGGGATCGATATTGTCTTTTTTGATGGCAGGGGAGGACCGGCTGCCCGGGGCGGAGGTAAAACTCATGAATTTTATGCCTCTAATTCTTACCTGATCTCGACGAACGAAATCCAAACGACTATACAAGGGCAAACGGTAAGTTCAAATTTTGGGACTAAAATATCAGCTACTTATAATATCGAACAATTATTAAGTGCACGAATAAAGAATGAGTTGAATCCGGATTACCATGCCGATTTTAAACCTGATCATCGCAAAACAATGAATGAAATATCGGCATTGAGCAATAGTCATTATTTGAAATTGAAAAAATCGAAACATTTTCTGGGGTATTTTAGCAAGTATACGCCAATCAATTATTTTGGAAATACAAACATTGGCAGCAGGCCGGACAAAAGGAATCAGTCCGAAGGTTTAAAACTGGACGATTTAAGAGCAATCCCCTTTGTCGGATCGTGGAGCATGAACAAACAAAATATACCCGGTTATTTCGGTTTTGGAGAATCCTTGCGTAACATCGTTGAGAAAGAAGGGATATCCTGTCTCAAAGATTTGT